>JBQCES010000037.1:0-5916 GCA_051960055.1 Angustibacter sp.
TGCGCACCGCCCGCTGACGAGCGCAGCGCGCTGCGACCGCTCTTCCAGGCCGCCACGAGCGCGTCGCTCACCAGGGCGTCGAGGGCCAGGGCCACGCGCGCGCCGAGCAGGACGTCGGCGGCCAGCGCGGGCTCGTCGCGCACCAAGCCGCCCGCGAGGTCGTGGGCCGCGATCTGCTCGTGGACGGCGTCGGCCTCGACGTGCTCGTCGAAGTACGCGACCGCCTCCTGCGGGGCATCGAGCCGCCGAAGCCCTTGCGCGTAGCGCTTGTTGGGCAGGGTCGACGTCATCTCGAACGCCGCCAGGTGGCCGACGACGGCGCCGCGCAGCCGGCGGTTGAGGCCGAACAGCGACATCGCGTTGACGACGGCGAGGCTGGTCGCCGGCACCAGGTCGACGTACGCGCCGTAGCCGTCGTCGAGGCCGAGGGCCCGCATCGACTGCGCGAACAGCGCGGCGTGCACCCACTCGGGCCGCCCGCCGCCGTACTCGTCGGACTGGATCTCGACCATGGCGGCCTTCACGGCACCGCTCAGGCGCGGGATCGCCCAGGTGTGCGGGTCGGCCTCCTTCAGGTGGTAGACCGACCGCACCACGAGCAGCTCGCGGAACTGCTCGAGGTCGGCGCGGCGCGCGAGGTACGACGCGAGGCCGGGCTTGCGCGCCGGCTCGGTGAGCTCGTGCAGGGTGGCGACGACGTCGTCGGCTGAGGCGCCGGCGTCGTCCGTGGCCACCAGCGCCCGCAGCGCAGCCTCGAACGCCCGCTCGAGGCACCGCCGCACCGCCAGCAGGCCGATGTGCCACTCCCACCGGTCGTCAACGCCCTGCAGCCCGCGGTAGTGCAGCTCGTAGAGCATCGTGAGGGCCAGCTGGACGTCGTCGTCGCGCACCAGCGCCTCGGGCCCGTCGGCCGACCCCGCGTGCACCGCGGACTCGGCGAGAGCGGTCAGCAGCGGGAGGTCGTCGGGCGTGGACGCGTGGTCACCGAGCAGGACGGCGCTCAGCGCGTCGGTGAGCGGGCCTCGTGCGCTCGGCACCGGCATGCGGAGGCCGTCGGTGGCGTGGGTGAACGACAGCATGGTCCCCTTCTTCCCCGGATCGGTCTGCCCATGCTCACCCAGCACGGCCGGAACCGCTCGCCGAGCGCGGGACGCCGGACGGCGGCACGATGGCGTGATGACTGCTGCGCACCCGCCCACCCGCGGCGCCCGGGTCGTGGAGATCCCCGACGGCCCGCTCGTGCTGCGCGGTCCGGTCGCGATCCTCGGGGACGACGGCAGCGAGGTGCCGATGCGGCGCGCCACCGTGGCACTGTGCCGCTGCGGCAAGTCGGGCATCGCGCCGTGGTGCGACGGCACCCACCGGCTGCTCAGCCGCGTGCGCCGCGCCGACGACTGACGGCCGCCGGGCGGCAGCGAAGGCACCGGAGGACCAACGGCCCTTCCCGGTGCGGCAGGCCCCAGCGAGGGTTGAGCTGGCAGCCGGTACCACCCGGCACCGGCGCCCAGCCCGCTGAGGAGGCCGCCATGACCGTCCGCGACACCCCCACGCCCCGCGGTGCGGTGGTCGTCGGAGTCGACGGCTCACCGTCGTCCGAGCTGGCGATCGACTGGGCCGTCGACGAGGCGGCCCGCCGCAAGCTGCCGCTGCACCTCGTGCACGTGTTCGTGCAGGACTACCCGACGATGACGGTCGGGATCCCGCCGGCGCTCGACGACCTGCGCGGCATGGCGCAGACGGTGATCAACGACGCCGTCGCCCGCGCCAACCGGCTGGGACCCGACCTCAGCGTCACCGCGGCCGTGCACACCGGCTCGGCGGCCAAGTTCCTCATCGACGCCTCGACGCGCGCTGACACCGTCGTCGTCGGCACGGCCGGCCGTCGCGGCATGGCCAGGGTGATGCTGGGCTCGACGGCGGCGCAGGTGGCCGCGCACAGCCAGTGTCCCGTGGTGGTCGTGCGGCAGGCGCCGCCAGCGGCGGTGTCGGCCGACCGGCGCGTCATCGTCGGCGTCGACGGCGCAGGGGTGTGCCACGACGCGGTCGGCTACGCGTTCGGCCAGGCGTCGTCGCGGAGCGCTTCGCTCACCGTCGTGCACGGCTGGTGGCTGGAGTACGCCGGTGACGTGTTCGCCGTCCCGTACACCGGCGGCGAGCACGAGGAGCTCGAGATGAGCCAGCGGGCGCTCGTCGCCGAGGCCATCGCCGGGTGGAGCGAGAAGTACCCCGACGTCGAGGTGCGCCAGCAGATCGTGCGCGCCGAACCCGTCGAGCTGCTCACCAAGGACTCCGCCGGCGCCGACCTGCTGGTCGTCGGCTCGCGCGGCCGCGGTGGGTTCTCGGGGCTGTTGCTGGGCTCGGTGAGCCGGCACGTCCTGCAGCTCGCGGACTGCCCGGTCGCCGTCGTCCGCACGCGAAGCCACGAGTAAGGAGCACCTGATGAAGCGTCTTGTCGTGCTGGGCGCCGGCACCGCCGGGACGATGGTGGCCAACAAGCTGCGCCACCGGCTCGACCGCGCCGAGTGGTCGATCACCGTGGTCGACCGCGACGACGTCCACCCTTACCAGCCGGGGTACCTGTTCCTGCCGTTCGGTGGTTACCGGCCCGAGCAGCTCACCAAGCCGCGCAGCCGTTTCCTCGCGCGGGGGGTGGACTTCGTCGTGGGCGAGGTCGACCGCGTGCAGGCCGACGACGACGTCGTGACGCTCATGGACGGGCGCTCGCTGACCTACGACTACCTGGTCATCGCCAGCGGCACGACCCCGCGGCCCGACCAGACGCCGGGGATGCTGAGCGACGAGTGGCGCAAGAGCGTCTTCGACTTCTACACGTTGGACGGCGCGACGGCGCTGGGCCCTGTGCTGCAACGGTTCGACCACGGCCGGCTGGTGGTGCACATCACCGAGACGCCGATCAAGTGCCCGGTGGCGCCGCTGGAGTTCACGTTCCTGGCCGACGCCTTCCTGCGCGAGCGGGGGGTACGCGACCGCGTGTCGATCACCTTCGTGACGCCGCTGCCCGGTGCGTTCACCCAGCCGATCGCCTCGCAGCACCTGCAGTCGATGCTCGACGAGCGGGAGATCGCGGTCGAGCCCGACTTCGTCATCGAGAGCATCGACCCCGTGGCCAAGACGCTCGTGTCGTTCGACGAGCGCGCGGTGCCGTTCGACCTGCTGGTGACCGTGCCGCTCAACATGGGCGCGGAGTTCGTCGAGCGGTCGGGGCTCGGTGACGAGCTCAACTACGTGCCGGTCGACAAGAAGACGTTGCGGTCCAGGGCTCACAGCAACGTGTTCGCCATCGGTGACGCGTCCGACATCCCGGCGTCCAAGGCCGGCTCGGTGGCGCACTTCTCGGTGGAGGTGTTTGTCGAGAACTTCCTCGACGAGATCGCCGGGCGGCCCATGACCAAGGCGTTCGACGGCCACGCGAACTGCTTCGTCGAGAGCGGGCACGGCAAGGGCCTGCTCATCGACTTCAACTACGACACCGAGCCGCTGCCGGGTCACTTCCCGCTGCCCGTGGTGGGACCGCTGAGCCTGCTCAAGGAGACGCGGGCCAACCACCTCGGGAAGCTCGCGTTCCGGTGGGTCTACTGGAACCTGCTGCTGCCCGGCCGCCCGATTCCGTTGCCGACGGCCATGTCGATGGCCGGCAAGGAGCAACCGCACAAGGAGGCGCAGCCATGCCCGTGACCACGCTCGACGGCCGCAGCATCACCGTCGACGACGAGGGCTTCATGACCGTGTACGGCGAGTGGGACGAGACGCTGAGCGACGCGCTCGCCGCCCAGATCGGCCTGCAGCTCACCGACGAGCACCGGCAGGTGATCCGCTTCCTGCGCCAGGACTTCGCAGACAAGGGTGAGACCGCCACGCTGCGTCGCATCTCGACCGTGGGTGGGTTCCCCACCAAGCGCCTGTTCGAGCTGTTCCCGAAGAAGCCGGCCAAGAAGCTCGCGTACGTCGCGGGCCTGCCCAAGCCGCACGGCTGCGTGTGAGAGCGAGGAGCGTCATGACCACCACCGACACCGCCGTCCCGCAGGCGGCCCCGCTCGTGCCGTCGTTCGACGAGGAGGAGACCGGGCGCAAGCTCGCGATCATCTGCTCGAAGGGCAGCCTCGACATGGCCTACCCCGGCCTCATCCTGGCCAACGCCGCCCTCGGCGAGGGGGTGGAGACGCACCTGTTCTTCACCTTCTGGGGCTTCGACATGATCAACCGCAAGACCATGGGGCACCTGCAGTTCACGATGCTGGGCAATCCCGCGACGCACATGCCGCAGGGGCTCGGCGGACTCCCCGGCATGACCGCGCTGGCCACCTCACGCATGCGCAAGCAGATCGAGGAGGTCGGTGTGCCCGACGTCCCGGACTTCCTGCAGCAGATCGTCGACTCGGGTGGTCACCTGTGGGCGTGCCGCATGTCCGCGGACATGATGAAGCTCGAGCAGGACGACCTGTACGACGGCGTCGAGGCCATCATCAGCGCGGCCGACTTCATCGAGAAGACCGAGGGCGCGCAGCTCCTCTTCATCTGACGCCGAAGGAGGCCCTGCCGTGGCCGACCTCCGTTTCACCGTGACCACCGTGGTGCGCGCACCGGCGCACGCCGTGTACGAGTACTGCCTCGACCCACGCCACATCTACGCCGGCGACCCCATGTACCGCGTGGTCGGGACGAGCGTGTCCGACGGCGGGGTGGGCACCACGGCCACGGCCGTGACCAAGGTGCTCGTGCTCACCGAGGAGGTCGCGATCTCCTACCTGAGGGCCGAACCGGACCGGCGGCTCGTGTTCGAGGCTCGACCCGCGCTGCTGGTCGCCGGACGCCGGCTCGGCAGCGAGGTCCTCACCTGGACCTGGGTGTTCGCGCCGAAGGGCGACGCCACGACCGTGACGGTCAGCGTGGAGAACCGCGGAGGCGGGCGGTGGGAGCGGGCGCTGGACGCTCTGGGCACGAAGAAGCTCATGGTCAAGCAGACGACGGAGCGCCTCGCCCGCATCAAGGCGGCGACCGAGGCGCGAGCCCACACCGCCTGAGCCGCCGCCGAGCGAGCGTTGCGCTGCCGGGGCGACCGGCGGCATGGTGCTGCGGTGACGACGACACAGGCGACGGGGACGTACACGACCAAGCCGTTGACCGCGGGAACCTGGGACGACTTCGCGCGTCTGGTCGAGGCCAACAACGGTGTGTGGGGCGGCTGCTGGTGCATGGGCTTCCACCCTGAGGGGTTCAGCCGCGCCGAAGCGCCGGGCGGTAACCGCGGAGCCAAGCTCGACCACGTCACGCGCGGCAGCGTCCACCAGACCCTCGTCTACGACGGTGACGACTGCGTCGGCTGGTGCCAGTACGGCTCGCCCTCCGAGCTGCCGAACATCAAGAATCCTGCCGCCTACGCCAAGGAGCTGGCGGACCTGCCGGACTGGCGGATCGGCTGCATCTTCACCGGCAGCCGCCACCGCGGCCAGGGGGTCGCTCGGGCGGCCGTCGCGGCCACCCTCGAGGCGATCCGCGCGGCGGGCGGCGGTGTGGTCGAGGCCTATCCGGAGCAGGTCGAGGGACGCCCGGCGCAGCGTGGGGCGTACTTCCACACCGGACCGGAGTCGCTGTTCGCCGAGCTCGGCTTCGTACGTGATCGCCGGATCGCCAAGTGGCGCTGGGTGATGCGGCTGGAGGTCAGCTGACGCGCAGCAGCCGGGTGAGCAGCCACGCCGCGACCCCGGCCCCGACCGAGGCGAGGTACCCAACCCAGCCGATCGACGACGTGCCCATGAGCTGCTGCAACGGCGGAACCTCCACCGCTGCCACGAGCAGGAGCTCCGACGCCGCCACCGACGCCGGCAGCAGCGGGTTCGCGCGGGGGCGGTGCCCGCGCGCGCGGACGCCCAGCGCCACGCCGAGCCTGGCCGTCCC
>JBQCES010000038.1:0-4188 GCA_051960055.1 Angustibacter sp.
GGAGGGCGCCGAGCAGCTTGCCGCAGAGGCGTTCTCGCCCAACACCGTGGCCGGCGCCTGCCCGCGCTGCCACGGGCTGGGGGTCGTGCACGACGTCACCGAGGAGCTGCTGGTCCCTGACCCGTCCCTGAGCATCCGCGAGGGCGCGATCGCCGCCTGGCCGGGGGCCTGGCAGGGCGTCAACCTGCGCAGCATTGTCAGCAATCTCGGCATCGACGTCGACAAGCCGTGGCGCAAGCTGCCGAAGAAGGACCGCGACTGGCTGCTCTTCACCGACGAGCAACCCTCGGTGCTCATCAAGCCGGAGCGCGATCGCATCGACTACGGCTACTACGGGAAGTTCTGGAGCGCGCGCAAGCACGTCATGCACGTCCTGGCCGACTCCAAGAGCGAACGGATGCGCGAGCGGGCCCTGCGGTTCGTGGAGGACGCGCCCTGCCCGGACTGCCAGGGCAGCGGACTGCGGCCGGAGGCCCTCGCGGTGACCTTCCTCGGCCGGTCGATCGCCGAGGTCAACGACCTGCCGTTCACCCAGCTCGTCGCACTGCTGCGTCCGATCGCCCAACGGCTCGAGGAGGCGGACGAGGTCGCGGTGCGGCTCTGCGCCGATCTGGTCGCCCGCATCGAGGTGCTCCTCGATCTGGGCCTGGGTTACCTGAGTCTGGGACGGAGCTCGACGACCCTGTCGCCCGGTGAGGCTCAGCGCCTGCGGATCGCCACGCAGCTGCGTTCGGGCCTGTTCGGGGTCGTCTACGTCCTGGACGAGCCCTCGGCCGGCCTGCACCCGGCCGACGCGGAGCCACTGCTGGATGTCTTGGACCGCCTGAAGGCATCCGGCAACTCGCTGTTCGTCGTGGAGCACGACCTCGACGTCGTCCGGCGTGCGGACTGGGTCGTCGACATCGGCCCCGGTGCGGGCGAGGCGGGGGGCCGGGTGCTCTACAGCGGCCCCGTGGCGGATCTCGAAGACGTCACCGAGTCGGCTACCAGCGACTACCTGTTCGGTCGCGCGGAGCGGCTGGTGCACGACGTGCGCGCACCGCAGGGCTGGTTGCGGTTGGCCGGCGTCCGCCGCCACAACCTGCGCGACCTGTCCGTCGAGATCCCGCTGTGCGTGCTGACGGCCGTGACGGGGGTGTCCGGTTCCGGCAAGTCGACCCTGGTCAGCCAGGTGCTCGTCGAGGACCCAGCTGCCCTCGAGTCGTTCGACCGGCTGGTGCTCGTCGACCAGCGGCCGATCGGCCGGACGCCGCGGTCCAACCTCGCGACGTACACGGGGATGTTCGACGCCGTGCGCAAGCTGTACGCCGCCACCGACGCAGCCAGGGCGCGCGGCTACGGCGCGGGCCGCTTCTCATTCAACGTCCCCGAGGGCCGCTGCGAGACGTGTCAGGGCGAGGGGTTCGTCTCCGTCGAGCTGCTCTTCCTGCCCGGCACGTACGCACCCTGCCCGGCGTGCCACGGCGATCGCTACAACGCCGAGACGCTCGAGGTCACATACTGCGGCAAGAACATCGCTGAGGTGCTCGCCCTGTCAGTCGACGACGCCGCGACGTTCCTCGCCGACGTGCCGGCCGCCGCACGCAGCCTCCAGACGCTGCGTGAGGTGGGGCTGGGCTACCTGCGGCTCGGGCAGCCGGCGACCGAGCTCAGTGGCGGCGAGGCCCAGCGCATCAAGCTCGCCACCGAGCTCCAGCGGGCGCACCGCGGCCACACGCTCTACCTGCTCGACGAGCCGACCTCGGGCCTGCACCCCGCGGACACGGCGCTCCTGCTGCGCCAGCTGCACCTGCTCGTCGACGTCGGCAACACCGTGGTCGTCGTTGAGCACGACCTCGACGCGGTCGCCACCGCCGACTGGGTCATCGATCTCGGCCCGGGCGGCGGAGACGCGGGCGGCCGGGTCGTCGCGACCGGCACGCCGCCCGACATCGCGAAGGCCGACGGCAGTGCGACCGCGCCGTACCTCGCGCGGCGGCTCGCGCGAACCTGAAGGCAGCGACAAGCGCCGAGACGCCCGTGCACTTCGTACACAAGGTGCACGCCTGCGCCGCGGTATGCGTGCACTTCGTGTGCGAAGTGCACAGGCGGCCAAGATGGCGGTTGACGCTGGCCGGTCGCCTGCGCGAAGATCGTCCGGCACGCCGTGGGGCGCGGAGCGTGGGCGTGGCAGGAGGGGCTGCAGGGTGGACGTCACGTTGTTGAGCGCGTTCGTGCGGGTGTCGGAGATCGGGTCGATCTCCGAGGCGGCGCCGGTGCTGGGCTACTCCCAGCCGGGGTTGAGCCAGCGGATCCAGTCACTCGAGCGCCGGCTGGGCTGCCGGCTGTTCGAGCGCGGCCCACAGGGCGTCCAGCTCACCGATACCGGTGCCGCCGTGCTGCCGTACGCCCGGATCCTGCTCACGGTGGCCGACGAGCTCGCTGCCACCGCCCGCCGTCCGGCCAGCTAGGGCGCCTGCTCTGGCACGGCCGTGGCCGCGAGCGCGCGGCTGCGACGTCGGGAGGCCTGCACCGAGTCGACCGTCAGCACCACCAGGGCGGCCCACACGACCGCGAAGCCGACCCACCGGGTCAGCGGCACGCTCTCGCCGAGCAGCAGCACGCCCACGAGCAGCTGCAGCACCGGCGTCACGAACTGCAGCAGGCCGATCGTCACGAGCGGCACGCGCCGGGCCGAGGCCGCGAAGAGCAGCAGCGGCAAGGCGGTGGCCACACCGGTCGAGGCGAGCAGCAGCCCGTGCCACGGCGCTTCGACGGTCATGGTGCCGCGGCCAGTGACCTCGAGCCACACCAGCGCGGCGACGGCGAGCGGGAACAGCAGCGCCGTCTCGGTGGTGAGGCTCGCTACCGCGCCGACGTTCACGCCCACGCGCTTCTTCATCAGGCCGTACGTCGCGAACGACGCCGCGAGCGACAGCGCGATCCACGGCGGGCGCCCGTAGCCCGCGGTGAGGACGACGACCGCCACCGCGCCGAGGCCCACGGCCACCCACTGCGGCCGGCTCAGCCGCTCGCGCAGCACCAGCACGCCCACGAGCACCGTGACGAGCGGGTTGATGAAGTAGCCGAGCGCGGCCTCGACGACGTGCCCGGAGTTGACGGCGTAGACGTAGATGCCCCAGTTGAGGGCGATACACAACGCGGCCACGGCGAGCGTCGCCAGCTGGCGCGGGGAGCGCAGCAGCGGCCGCACCCACGCCACCTGGCGCGTGGCCGCGAGCAGCAGCAGGCAGACCAGGAGCGACCACACGACGCGGTGCACCACGATCTCGACCGCGCCGGCCGGCTCCAGCGCGCGGAAGTACAGCGGGAACGCGCCCCACAGCAGGTAGGCGGCGGCACCGTAGGCGGTACCGCGCCGGAGCTCGCGTGCGTCGGCGTCGTGGTCAGCGGCGCTCACTCGCCCCCGCCGACCGTCCAGGTGTCGTTGCCCGCGATGAGCGACTGCAGCGCCTCGGTGGTGGGCGGCCCGTCGGCGCTCGCGGTGGTGACCTGCGCGCGCACGAGGTCGTCGTACGTCGGCCGCTCGACGTCGCGGAAGATGCCCACGGGGACGTTCGCCATGTCGGGGGAGTCGAGCCGCGAGAGCGCGAACGCGAGCGAGGGGTCGTCGGCGTGCGCGTCGTGCACGAGCGCGTCCCGCCCCTCGGACGCCGGCACCACCGCGAGCGAGCCGTCGGCGTCGCGCACCACGACCCGGGCGTCGTCACCCTCGCCGATCGTCAGCGGCTCGCCGTGCTGCAGGCGCAGCAGCCGGGCCTGCGCCTGGTCGCGGTCCTTCAGCACGTCGAACGCGCCGTCGTTGAAGATCGGGCAGTTCTGGTAGATCTCCACCAGGGCGGTGCCGCGGTGCTCGGCCGCCGCGCGCAGCACCTCGGTGAGGTGCTTGCGGTCGGAGTCGAGCGTGCGGGCCACGAACGTCGCCTCGGCGCCGAGCGCCAGCGACACCGGGTTGAACGGGTTGTCGACCGACCCGGCCGGCGTCGACTTGGTGACCTTGCCCGTCTCGGACGTCGGCGAGTACTGGCCCTTGGTGAGGCCGTAGATCCGGTTGTTGAAGAGCAGGATCTTGAGATTCACGTTGCGGCGCAACGCGTGCACGAGGTGGTTGGCCCCGATCGAGAGCGCGTCGCCGTCACCGGTGACGACCCAGATCGACAGGTCCGGGCGCGACACCGCGAGCCCGGT
>JBQCES010000039.1:0-5070 GCA_051960055.1 Angustibacter sp.
GGCCGTACCGCCACACCGCGAGCGCCACGAGCCAGGTCACCACGAACAGCGCGACGATCGCGTAGCCGACGTGGTTGAGGTCGAGGCTGCCGATGGCGGCGAGCGGACCGGTCGTGATGTCGAGCTTCTCGGTGAGGATCGACACCAGCTCGATGACGCCGATGATGAGCGCTACCGCCACCGACAGGCCGGTGATGGTGATGTTGTAGTAGACCTTGCGCACCGGCCGCGAGAAGGCCCAGCCGTAGGCGAAGTTCATGAAGCAGCCGTCGATCGTGTCGAGCAGGCTCATGCCGGCCGCGAACAGCACCGGCAGCGTGAGGATCGCGTACCAGGGCAGGCTGAACGCCGCGGCGCCACCGGCCAGGACGAGCAGGCTCACCTCGGTGGCGGTGTCGAAGCCGAGGCCGAACAGCAGGCCCACCGGGTACATGTGCCAGCCCTTGCGCACCGCCTTGGTCACGCCGCGCAGGATCCGGTTGATCAGGCCACGGTTGTTGAGGTGGTGCTCGAGCTCGGCCTCGTCGTAGTCGCCGGTGCGCATCTGGCGGAAGACCGTGACGATCCCGCGCAGCACCACGAGGTTCACGACGCCGATGAGCAGCAGGAAGACGCCCGAGACCGCCGTGCCGATGAGGCCGGTGGTCTGCTGCAGGGTCGAGCCGTCGTCCTCTACCTGGCCGGCCAGCGCCCGCACGCCGAGCGAGAGCAGCAGCACCAGGCCGAACACCACCGACGAGTGCCCGAGGGAGAACCAGAAACCCACCGACAGCGGGCGCTTGCCGTCCTCCATGAGCTTGCGCGTGGTGTTGTCGATCGCGGCGATGTGGTCGGCGTCGAAGGCGTGGCGCATGCCCAGCACGTACGCCGTCACGCCGAGCCCGAGGCCGAACGCCTGGCCACCGGCCGACAGGTGCTGCGGCGCGACGATGCCGCCGAGCGTCCCCCAGCCCACGACGTGCAGCAGGACGACGAAGCCGCCCATCGCGATGAGGCTGCGCCACTCCGGCCGGGTCAGCTTGAGGTGGCCGCGCACCGAGCCGTCGGTAACGGTCTCGGCGGTGGGGGTGGTGGTACCCGTCGAGGACATCGGCACCCTTCCGTGTCGGTCGAACGCTCGGAGCCGGCCGCGTATGGCGACCGCGTCAATCTAATGCGATCCGTTCGCAGTAATCCAACGACTACCGTGGCTGGCGCGATTCCCTCACCCAGGTCTGTCACTCAAGGTCTCTCAGGAGAGTCCCGTGCCTCAGCTCACGCCCGGCCAGCCCGCGCCCGACTTCACGCTCACCGACCACACCGGCCGGGAGGTGTCGCTGCACGACCTGCGCGGCCGCAAGGTCATCGTGTTCTTCTATCCCGCCGCCATGACGCCGGGCTGCACCAAGGAGGCCTGCGACTTCCGCGACAGCCTCGCGCCGCTGCAGCAGGCCGGCTACGAGGTGCTCGGCGTGAGCCCGGACTCCCCCGACAAGCTCGCGAAGTTCGTGGAGAAGGAGTCGCTGACCTACCCGCTGCTCTCCGACCCCGACAAGTCCGTGCTCACGGCCTGGGGCGCCTACGGCGAGAAGAAGCTCTACGGCAAGACCGTCACCGGCGTCATCCGCTCCACCGTGGTCGTCGGCGAGGACGGCGCGGTCGAGCTGGCGCGTTACAACGTCAAGGCCACCGGCCACGTCGCCTCCTTGCGCAAGGCCCTCGCGGTCTGACCACCACCCTTCCGCCACCCAAGCCGCTTTCCGCCACCCAAGCCGCTTTCCGCCGTCCCGCCGCGGCTTGGCGGGCGGAGGCACCGTCGCCTCCGCCACCCAGGCCGCGGCCTGGCTGCGCAATCCGGCTCGTGTGGCGCATAGGGGCCGGAGCGGCCGAAGCGGAGAGGCCGGCGGGGCGGGTCTCGTAGGCTGGCCCGCACGCGGGAGTGGTGTAACTGGCAGCCACGCAGGATTTAGGTTCCTGTGCCTTCGGGCGTGAGGGTTCGAGTCCCTTCTCCCGCACTCGACCCCTGACCACCGACTCGCGGTCAGGGGGTCAGGCCGACCCGCCCGCCCGCACCTCCCAGGTCAGAACCGTCAGCGTCGCGATCAGGCCGAGCACGGGTCCGAACGCCGCGGCCAGCACGAGGCTGACGGCGACCAGGTCGGGTCCGTAGGTGAGGTGGCGCACCAGTCCCAGCGGCAAGGCACCCGCAGGGGTCGAGACGACGACTCCCATGCTCAGCGCAGGCCTGCGCCCCCGGCGCACCACGGCCGCCACGGCCGCCGTCGCCAGGACCCCGACCCAGGCCACCGCGAGCCCGCTCCCAGCCAGCGCCACCACGGCCACCGCGCAGCCGACGACCAGCGGCACGATCGCGAGCTGCAAGGTCACTCCCGAACGCCGCTGCGGCAGCCCGCGGCGCAGACCGGACGACGAGAGCCACGTGCGCAGACCGGCCGCCGCGTACGCGGTGGTCAGGTAGGTGACGGCGGCGGCTGCCACCACCCAGACGGACGGGCCGAACAGCGTGCCCACGGGCCAGACGACGACGGCTGCCGCGCCGCGCGCCGCGCTGCCACGCCACCGCCGGCCGACGGCGAGCGCCTCGCGGCAGACCAGGTCAGCCCAGACCGGGCCGAGCACGCGGCGGCTGGGGTAGGCGCCGCGGTGCCCGAGGCGCAGCCGTTCGGACCGCAGCTCCAGCGCCGTCTGGTCGAAGCTGGCGACGCTCGTCGTGACCGACTCCACGAGCGACCCGCCCGGCCGCAGCACCGCCACCGTCAGCCGGCGGCACCACGACCCGGTCGGGCGCAATGACAACGCCAGAGCAGCGGCGACGCCGACGGCGGCCCCGCCCGCCAGGACGACGACCCACGGGCCCGCGGCGAGGCCCGAGCCCAGCTGCTCGGGGCTGCGCAGGTCGGCGGCCGTCAGCAGCGCGCCCGCGATCGCCGCCGCACCGCCAAGCCGGATGAACCGCTGCCGCCGAGCGGGTCGCTCGACGTACGTGCCCTGCGCCGCGAGCAGGCCCTGGTGGATCGCCAGGGCGACGACGGACCCCAGCGCCGTCGCCACCAACGTGCCCGCGAGCGTGGGGGCGGCCGCCGGGGCCGACAGGCTCACGACCGCTCCCCCGAGGCCACCGGCACCCGCGACCGCTGCCGCGGTGCCGGTCACCGACCTGCGCACCACCTCGAACCGGTCTAGGGGCGTCGCGACGAGCCAGCGTGCGCGGTCGGCCGTCACGTAGACGGGGCCCAGCGCGGCCAGCACGCAGGTGAGCGCGCCCACAGCAGCGACCGCGAGGCCGAGGGGTGTGCCCAGTCCCCGCTGCTGGCCCGCGGCCACGCCGTCCGAGAACGCGTGCACCGTCACCGACAGCACCGACACGACGCCAAGGCCGACGGCGAACGCGGTGGTGTAGGTGCTCTCGAACGACGGCCGACCGATGCGGTCCGCGGCCGTGCGTGGCGCGCGAGCCGTCGTCATCCCGCTCGTCCGTGCCCCTCCAGAGCGACCACGCTCGCCCCGCTCTGCGTGAGGAGGGTCGGGTCGTGGCTGGCGAGCAGGACGGCTCGCCCCCGGTCGGCCTCCCGGCGCAGCCAGCCGGCGAGCCACGCCCGACCGTCGGCGTCGAGCCGCTGCTCGGGCTCGTCCAGCACCAGCAGCGACCACGGCCGCACGAGCGCCTGCGCGAGCGCGAACCGGCGGGTCTGGCCCGAGCTGAGGGTCCCGGGCAGGCGGTCGGCCAGGTGGTGCACGTCCAGCTCGGCCATCGCCGCCTCGACGACGCCCGCCGCGTCGGCGCTCCCGAACGCCCGGGCGTACAGCTCGAGGTGCTCGCTGACGGTGAGCTCGGGCAGCCAGGCGAAGTCATCGAGCAGCGAGCACACCCGACGGCGCACCTCGCCGTCGGCTTCGTCGTACGGCGCGCCCAGCAACGCGACGTCGCCGCTGTCGGCGGTGTCCGCACCGACGACGCACCGCAGCGCCGTCGTCTTGCCGACGCCGTTGGCGCCGACGAGAGCCACGATCTCGCCGGGTGCCACCGTGAACGTCAGCCCCTCGACGACCGGCACACCACCGAAGGCCTTGCACAGACCGTGCACCCGCAGCACCGGCGTCGGCTCGTCGGAGCCCGTCATGCGCGCTGCTCCCCCCGGATCGCGGCAGCCATCGTGGTGGTGCCGACACTACCTCCACACCACGAACCGCCCCCGCCGCCCGGCTCGAGAGAACCGGACGGCGAAGGCGGTGTGGTGACGGGCCCTGGGAGGAGTCGACCCGTCAGACCTGGTGGAGCGCTGGGTGGATCACTTGGCGGGCGGCATCAGCACCGAGTCGATGAGGTACACGGTGGCGTTGGCGGTCTTGACGCCGCCGCAGATGACGTTGGCGCCGTTGACCATGAGGTTGTCACCCGAGCCCTTCACGGTGACCTCGGCGCCGTTCACGGTCTTGTGGGTGCCGACGACCTCGCTCGGGGAGAGCTGCCCGGCCACCACGTGGTAGGTCAGGATCGAGCTGAGCGTCTTGCCGCCCTTCTCCTTGGCGAGGGTGTCGATGGTGCCCGCGGGGAGCTTCTTGAAGGCGTCGTCGACCGGCGCGAACACCGTGAACTCACCGTTGTTGAGGGTGTTGACGAGGTCGACCGAGGGGTTGACCTTTCCCGACACGGCCTTGACGAGGGTCGTGAGCAGCGGGTTGTTGGACGCCGCGGTGGCGACCGGGTCCTGGGCCATGCCCTCGACCGAGCCGGCGCCGCTCGGCACGGCCTTGGCGTAGTCGGCGCAGCCCGGGCCGACGAGGTTCGCCGGCATCGCGTCGGTGGTGGGGGTGTCGGCCATGCTCGACGAGCTCGACGAGCTCGTGGTCGAGCTGGACGAGCCGGCGGCCGCGTCGTCCGTGCTGCTGCCGCAGGCGCTGGCGGCGAGGGCGACACCGGCGACGGCGACGACGAGGGCGAGACGAGGCTTCATGTCAGCGATCTCCTTGATGGTGATGAGCCGAGCGGGACGGCCCGGTCTGTGCGGTCACAGGGTCTTCGGGGTGGATCGGGTCGTGGATTGGTCAACTTCCGAACTTTTTTCGGAC
>JBQCES010000040.1:0-6833 GCA_051960055.1 Angustibacter sp.
GTCCGGGTAGAAGTAGTTCTTGCGCGCGAACCGGCCCCACGGCGTGATGTCGCAGTGCAGGGCCAGCCCGATCCGGATCGCCGACTCCACAGCCGCTTCGTTGACCACCGGCAGGGCGCCGGGCAGGCCGAGGCACACCGGGCAGACCTGGGTGTTGGGCTCGGCGCCGAACGCCGTGCCGCAGCCGCAGAACATCTTGGTGGCCGTCGACAGCTCGACGTGCACCTCGAGCCCAAGCACGGGGTCGAAGCGCTGCACCGCCTCGTCATAGGGCATCAGCAGCTCGTCGGACGACGAGGTCGTGGCAGACGTCGTGGTCACGCGGTCACCTCCAGCTCAGGGGCCTTCGACAGCAGCGGGCCGCCCCAGCGGTCGAGCAGCAGCTGCTCGAGCGCGGCACCGACGGCGTAGAGGCGGTGGTCCTGGGTGGCGGGCGCGAGCAGCTGCACACCGACCGGCAGACCGTCCTCGTCGGCGAGCCCGGCCGGCAGTGACATGCCCGGGACGCCCGCCAGGTTGGCCGGGATCGTCGCGATGTCGTTGAGGTACATGGCGAGCGGGTCGTCGAGCTTCTCCCCCAGCCGGAACGCCGTGGTGGGCGCCGTCGGCGAGATGAGCACGTCGGCCTGCTCGAACGCCGCCTCGAAGTCGCGCGCGATGAGGGTGCGGACCTTCTGCGCCTGGCCGTAGTAGGCGTCGTAGTAGCCGCTCGACAGGGCGTAGGTGCCGAGGATGATGCGGCGCTTGGCCTCGTCGCCGAAGCCGGCGTCGCGCGTGGCCGCCATGACCTGCTCGGCCGTGGGCTCGGCCACGCCCTCGGGGCGAACGCGCAGGCCGTAGCGCATGGCGTCGAACTTGGCGAGGTTGCTGCTCGCCTCGCTCGGCAGGATCAGGTAGTAGGCCGCGAGCGCGTACTCGAAGTGCGGGCACGACACCTCGACCACCTCGGCGCCCGCGCCGGTGAGCAGCTCGACCGCCTCGTCGAAGCGCGTCCGCACTCCGGCCTGGTAGCCCTCACCGCCGAGCTCGCGCACGACGCCGATCTTCAGGCCGCGGACGTCGGCCCGCCGCGCCGCGTCGACGACGGCCGGCACCGGCGCGTCGATGCTCGTGGAGTCCCGTGGGTCGTGGCCGCCGATCACCTCGTGCAGCAGGGCGGCGTCCAGCACCGTGCGCGTGCACGGGCCTGCCTGGTCGAGGCTGCTGGCCAGGGCGATCAGGCCGTAGCGCGAGACCCCGCCGTACGTCGGCTACACGCCGACCGTGCCCGTGACGGCCGCCGGCGGGCGGATCGAGCCGCCGGTGTCGGTGCCGATCGCGAGCGGCGCCTCGAAGGCGGCGACCGCGGCGGCCGAGCCGCCACCTGAGCCGCCGGGGATCCGCTCGAGGTCCCACGGGTTGTGCGTCGGCCCGAACGCCGAGTGCTCGGTGGAGCTGCCCATGGCGAACTCGTCCATGTTGGTCTTGCCGAGCACGACCAGGCCGGCGCCCTTGAGCCGCTCGACCAGCGTCGCGTCGTACGGCGGCACCCAGCCCTCCAGCAGGCGCGAACCGGCCGTCGTGGGCAGGCCGCGGGTCGCCACGACGTCCTTGACCGCCACGGGCACACCGGCGAGGGCGTGCACGGGCTCACCGGCGGCCCGGCGCTCGTCGACCGCGCGAGCGGCGGCGAGCGCCTGCTCGTCGGCCACGTGCAGGAACGCGTGCACCGCGCCGTCGACCGCGCGGATGCGGTCGAGGTGGGCCTGCGTCGCCTCGACGGCCGACACCTCGCCCGACTGCAGCGCCTGCGCCAGGTCGGCCGCCGAACGGCGGGTCAGGTCAGTGGGCTCACCCATCGGGCCGGCCATCAGTCCTCCTCCAGGATGCGCGGGACGCGGAAGCGCTGCTGCTCGGACTCCGGGGCGCCGCTCAGGGCTTCCTCGGGCGTCAGCCCGGGCACCGGCACGTCCGGCCGCGTGACGTTGGTCAGCGGCAGCGGGTGCGACATCGGCGGCACGTCGTCCGCGGCGACCTCACCGACGCGGGCCACCGACTCCAGGATCACGCCGAGCTGGCCGGCCAGGCGGTCGAGCTCGGCGTCGGTGGCGTCGATGCGGGCCAGGCCCGCCAGGTGCGCGACGTCGGCGCGACTCAGTTCGGAGGAGGGTTCGGACATGCCGGCAAGTCTAGGGGTGGGCGGCCGGCGCCCCGTCCCCCCGTCGCACCGGGGTAGCGGGCGCGTCCAGCAGCCGCTCGGCCAGCCACGACGTGGCCGCGCGCGCCGGCATCGGCCGCGCGATGTGCCACCCCTGGGCGCTGTCGCAGGCCATGTCGGCGATGGCGTTCCACGTGACGGCGGTCTCGATGCCCTCGGCCACCACGTGCAGACCGAGGCCGTGGGCCAGGCGCGTGGTCGCCTGCACGACGACCGCGTCCTCCTCGACGACGGCCGCCCGGCTCACGAAGCTGCGGTCGATCTTGATCTCGGCCAGTGGCAGCTCGCGCAGCAGCCGCAGCGACGACCAGCCGGTGCCGAAGTCGTCGAGCGAGAGCCGCACGCCGAGGTCGCGCAGCGACTGCAGGGTCAGGCGGGCGCGCTCCATGTCGGCGGTCAGCACGCGCTCGGTGATCTCGAGCGTGAGCAGCCGCGGCTCGACGCCGTGCCGGGTCAGCAGGTCGGCCAGCCGCGCGGCCAGGGTCGTGTCGAGGAGGTCGCGGAACGAGACGTTCACGGCCACGGGGACGTCCATGCCGGCGTCCTGCCACACCCGCACCTGGGCCAGGGCGAGGTCGAGCACGACCTCGGTGAGGCGGTGCATCAGGCCGGACTGCTCGGCCACGGGGATGAAGTCGTCGGGCGGCACCACCCCGCGCACCGGGTGGTTCCACCGCACCAGCGCCTCGACACCGCACACCGACTCGTCGCCGAGGCGCGCCTTGGGCTGGTAGTGCAGCTCGATCTCACCGTGCTCGATGGCGTGCCGCAGCCCGCTGATCAGGCCGATGCGCGAGGCCGAGTTGGCGTCGCGGCGCGGGTCGTACACCTCGACGCCGGCGCGGTCGGCCTTCGCGAGGTACATCGCGACGTCGGCGCGCGAGAAGAGCACCTCGTACTCGCTGGCGTGGTCGGGCACCATCGCGACGCCGATGCTGCCCTCGAGGTCGATCAGCTGGCCGTCGATCACGAGCTCGGCGTCCAGCGCGGTGCGCAGCCGCTCGCCGATGACCACCGCGCTGGCGGCGTCGGGAACGCCACGCGCGAGGACGGCGAACTCGTCGCCGCCGAGGCGAGCGACCAGGTCGTCGGGCCGCAGAGCGCCCTCGAGCCGGGTGGCCACGCTGCGCAGCACCTGGTCGCCGACCGGGTGGCCGAGGACGTCGTTGACCTCCTTGAACCGGTCGAGGTCGAGCAGGTACAGGGCACAGGGCTCGCCCGTCCGCAGGGACTCCTCGATGGCCTTCTCGGCCTGCAGCACCAGCATCGCGCGGTTGGCGAGCCCGGTGAGGTCGTCGTGCAGGGCCTGGTGCTCGCTGCGCCGGCTGGCCGCCGCGCTGCGGTAGATCGCGTACATCGGCACGATGGTCAGGACCACGTACGCGGGGGCGTGCTCCATCAGCACCACCACCAGCGGCCCGAGGCCGTACTGCGCCGACGACACCATCCACTGGAAGCGCAGGTCCGACAGCAGGGCCGCCCACGGCGACTGCCCCGACACCAGGCCGACCGCGACGGCGACGAGCGCGTCGTTGACCACGAAGCACGACAGCGCCACGGCCGCCACGAGCACCAGGTGCGGCAGCGTCGTCGGCGTCCAGGGCTGCGTGAGCGACGGGTGCACACCCAGGGCCGCGAGCACGGCCCACCCGGCGGTGACGCTGAGGGTGTACTGGCCGACGTTGAAGAGCGTGCGCCACCATGCCTTGCGCTCGACCGCCCCCGCGACCACGGTGGCCACGGCGTGCAGCAGCGCCGCCGGCAGCAGGCCGAAGTGCAGCAGCACCGGGAACACGAACGTGGCCGAGAGCGCGACCCCCATCGGGTCGTGCACGTGCGAGCCGATCACCGGCCGCAGCTCCCCCAGCACCACGAGGACGAAGCAGGTGGCCAGAGCGAGCTGCTGGCCGTGCGGCATGGCCCACAGGTCGTCGAGGCGCAGGCCGGCCGCCGCGCCCACCAGCACCGCCAGCCCGGCGGCGACGACCGTCGCGACGTACCCCGCGAGCAGGTGCGGCCGGTCGGCCGAGCGCACGCTGTTGCGCGCGTCGCCGCCTGCGCCCACGCCGTCTCCCCCGATGCGCCTCGATGCCGTCCGCACGCCGTCGACCAGGCGTCACCGTGCAGGTCGGCACGCACCGGGCCGACCTGAGGGCTTCGGGAGGGGCGTCGCCCGATCAGCCGACCGATCAACCCACCGATCAGCCCACCGGTCAGCCCACCGATCAGCCGACCGGTCAGTCGGCCTTCGGCGGCCCCTGCTCGAGCAGCTCGCGGAAGCCGGCCTCGTCGAGCACGGGCACGCCGAGCTGCACGGCCTTGTCGTGCTTGCTGCCCGGGCTCTCCCCCACGACGACGAACGACGTCTTCTTCGACACGCTCCCCGAGGCCTTGCCGCCGCGGGCGAGGATCGCCTCCTTGGCCTCGTCGCGGCTGAAGCCCTCGAGCGACCCGGTCACCACGATCGTCAGGCCCTCGAGCGTGCGGGGCACCGACGCGTCCCGCTCGTCGGCCATGCGGACGCCGGCCTGCTCCCACTTCTCCACGACCTGGCGGTGCCAGTCGACGCCGAACCACTCGTGCACGGCCTCCGCGATCACCGGCCCGACCCCCTCGACGGCGGCCAGCTGCTCCTGCGTGGCGGTGCGGATCGCCTCGATGCTGCCGAGCTCCGTCGCGAGCGCGCGGGCCGCCGTCGGGCCGACGTGGCGGATCGAGAGCGCCACGATGACGCGCCACAGCGGCTGGGACCTCGCCTGCTCCAGGTTGGCGAGCAGCTTGGCGCCGTTCGCCGTCAGCTCGCCGTCCTTGCGCGTGTAGAGCGGCACCCGGCGCAGGTCGTCGGCGGTGAGACCGAAGACGTCGCCCTCGTCGTGCACCACACCGGCGTCGAGCAGGGCCTGCGCGGCCTCCCAGCCCATGGCCTCGATGTCGAAGGCTCCGCGCGAGGCGACGTGGAACAGCCGCTCGCGCAGCTGCGCCGGGCACGAGCGCGTGTTGGGGCAGCGGATGTCGACGTCGCCCTCGCGCTGCGGCCGCAGCTCGGTGCCACAGCTCGGGCAGTGCGTCGGCATGACGAACTCGCGCGCGTCGTCCGGGCGCAGCGCCACCACCGGGCCGAGCACCTCGGGGATCACGTCACCCGCCTTGCGCAGCACGACCGTGTCGCCGATGAGCACGCCCTTGCGGCGTACCTCGTCGGCGTTGTGCAGCGTCGCCATCTCGACCGTGGAGCCCGAGACGAGCACCGGCTCCATCACGGCGTACGGCGTGACGCGGCCGGTGCGGCCGACGTTGACCCGGATGTCGAGGAGCTTGGTGTTGACCTCCTCGGGCGGGTACTTGTACGCGATAGCCCAGCGCGGCGCGCGGCTCGTGGAGCCGAGCCGGCGCTGCACGGCGAGCGCGTCGACCTTCACCACCACGCCGTCGATCTCGTGCTCGACGTCGTGCCGGTGCTCGCCGTGGTGCGCGACGTACGCGAGCACCTCGTCGACGTCCGACACCACGCGCGTGCGCGGGCTGACTGGCAGTCCCCACCGGGCGAGCAGCTCGTACGCCTGAGACTGCGTGGCCAGCTCGATGCCGTGCTGCTCGAAGCCGCGTCGGGCGCCGATGCCGTGCACGATGAGGCGCAAGGGGCGGGACGCGGTGACCTTGGGGTCCTTCTGCCGCAACGACCCCGACGCCGCGTTGCGCGGGTTGGCGAACGGCGCCTTCCCCGCCTCGACGAGCGAGGCGTTGAGCTCGGCGAAGTCGGCGGTCGGGAAGAACACCTCGCCGCGCACCTCCACGAGCTCGGGGACGTCGTCGCCCTCGAGCTGGCTCGGGACACCACGCACGGTGCGGACGTTCAAGGTGACGTCCTCGCCGGTGCGGCCGTCGCCACGGGTGGCGGCGCGCACCAGGCGACCCCGCTCGTAGACCAGGTCGATGGCCAGGCCGTCGATCTTCAGCTCGCACAGCCACTCGACCGCCCCCGCGGCGCCGGCATCGCGCACGACGCGGTCGCACCACGCGCGCAGCTCCTCGACGCTGAAGACGTTGTCGAGGCTCAGCATCCGCTCGAGATGGTCGACGGCGGTGAAGTCGGTGGAGAAGGTGCCGCCCACCACCTGCGACGGGCTGTCGGGCGTGCGCAGCCCGGGGTGGGCGTCCTCGAGCTGCTCGAGCTCACGCAGCAGGGCGTCGAACTCGCCGTCGCTGATGGTGGGCGCCTCGCGCACGTAGTAGGCGAAGCGGTGCCCCTCGATCTGCTCGGCCAGCTCGGCCCAGCGGTGCCGGACGTCGTCGGGGAGCTGCTCGGGGCTGCTCGGGGCCGCGGTGTGCCCCGTGGTCGTCTCGCTCACGGACGTCATTGTGCCGGGTGCCACCGACACCCACCCGTCAGGCGAACGCGCGCTCGGTGAGCTCCGCAGCCACCTCGACGGCCCGCCGCAGCGCGGCGCGAGCACCAGCCGGCGAGGCACCGGCCAGCCCGCAGGTGGGCGTGACCACGACGTCGGCCAAGCCGGCCACCGGCAGGCCGACGTCACGCCACCGCGTGCTCAGGACGTCGGCCACCTGGCCGGTTCCCGGGAGGGCAGCCGCTGTGGGCACGACACCGGCCCACAGCGCCACCCCCGCCTCGACGCCG
>JBQCES010000041.1:0-7343 GCA_051960055.1 Angustibacter sp.
CCGGGGGGGGTGGGGGGGTGGGGCCCCCGCGCGGGGGCGGCCCCCCCACCACGGCGTCCGGACCGGCCGGCGCCGTCAGGGCTCGAGGCACTCCGGGATCGAGTCGGTGTGGCCCCACGGGTGCTCGGTGCGGCCCCACGGGTCGTAGATCTTGACGTGGTCGACCGTCGCGAACTGGCGCAGCGACGGCATGATCTCGCCGGCGATGGTCACCGTCGACCCGCCGCTGCTGCACCCTCCGGTGAGCTGTACGCGGGCGATGCCGTCGCTGATCCGCAGCCGAGTGAACCCGGTGGCCTTCGACGTCAGCCGCCGCAAGCCGTGGGAGTACTCGCTCGCCGTGGGTCCGGCGAAGGTGCGGTCCATGACGCCGGTGGCCGGTGTCCACGGCCGCACCGGGCGAAGCACCGGCGTGAAGAACGGCTCGGTGTTGGCGAGGTACCGGCGCTGGTTGAAGAACCAGACCTTCTTCCACACGGTGGGGAACGTCGACCGGACGTCGATGACGAGGCGATCGGGGTGGCGGAGCGTGAAGACGTGGAACGTGTCCTTCTTGGCCACGCCGATCCCGTACGTCGTCACCGCCTCGAAGTCGCCCGCGCGCACGACCGTCATGACGTTGGGCAGCGCGAAGGCCACCCTGGCCGGTGCCGTGGAGACGCCCGTGGCGGTGTGGGCGTTGGTCGGCGACATCGTGACGGCGAGGACCGCTCGGCCGGCGACGGGCACGACCTTGCCGGACGGGTCGGCGCGCAGGGTGCTGACGTAGCGCACCGAGTGGCGCGACGGCAGGCCGCCGGTGAAGTCGAAGACGACGCGGTCGTAGGTGGGATGGTGCGCCGCCCGGATGCCCACGAGGGTGGGGATCCGTGGCGCGGCGGCGGTCGCCGTCCCGGTGCCGGCGAGGGCCGCCGGAGCGACCAGCGCGGCAGACAACAGCAGGCGCACGGTCAGGCGTGCACGTCCCATGGTGATCACCTCGGAGAGAGGACGAACGAGCTGATGGGGCGAGGCTGCGCCGTGGCGGGTGCGAGCGGTAGGGCCAGAGGTCCGTGCCGGGCGAGTAGCGTCCGAGCCATGGACGCCGCGATCGACATCGCCGGACTGCACAAGTCCTTCGGCCGCACTCACGCGCTCGACGGGCTCGACCTCACCGTGCGACCCGGAGAGGTGCACGGGTTCCTCGGCCCCAACGGCGCCGGCAAGTCGACGACCATCCGGGTCCTGCTGGGCCTGCTGCGCAAGGACGCAGGCAGCGTGCGCCTGCTCGGCGGCGACCCGTGGCGGGACGCCGCCACCCTGCACCGCCGCCTGGCCTACGTGCCGGGTGACGTCTCGCTGTGGCCGAACCTCAGCGGGGGTGAGGCCATCGACCTGATCGGCCGCCTGCGCGGCGGCGTCGACCCGGCGCGCAGGGACGCGCTCGTCGAGCGCTTCGACCTCGACCCGCGCAAGAAGGGACGCGCCTACTCCAAGGGCAACCGGCAGAAGGTCGCGCTCGTGGCCGCGCTCGCCGCCGACGTCGAGCTGCTGGTGCTCGACGAGCCGACATCCGGCCTGGACCCGTTGATGGAGAACACGTTTCGCGAGGTGGTGGTCGAGCGGGCACGGGAGGGACGCACCGTGCTGCTGTCGAGCCACATTCTCTCGGAGGTCGAGGCGCTGTGCGACCGCGTCAGCATCGTGCGCCTCGGCCGCACCGTCGAGACCGGCACGCTCGCCGAGCTGCGGCACCTCACGCGGACGTCGGTGGACGCCGAGGTCGTGCGCTCACCCGAGGGTGTCGCCGACCTGCCCGGGGTGCACGACGTCGAGGTGACGGGCCACCGCGTGCGCTGTCTCGTCGACACGGCGCAGCTCGACCCTCTGCTGGCTCGGCTCACCGCGCTGGGCGTGCGGTCGCTGACCTGCCAGCCACCGACGTTGGAGGAGCTGTTCGTCCGGCACTACGCCGTCGAGGCGGACGACGCCCAGGAGGCGTTGCGGTGAAACAGCTCGCCGGCCTCGGCGCCCTCACGCGGCTGGCGCTGCGCCGCGACCGCGTGCTGGTGCCTTTGTGGGTGGCGGTGTTCGTGCTGGTGGCCGCCAGCTCGGCGTCCGCGACGGCGGAGCTCTACCCGACGGTCACCGACCGTGTGCAGGCCGCGCGCGCCGCCAACGCCACTCCGGCGCTCGTGGCCTTCTACGGCAAGGTCTACGACGAGACGAGCCTCGGCGGCATCGGCATGCTCAAGCTCACCACGCTGGGTGCGGTGCTGGTGGCGGTGTTGATGATCGTGCTGGTCGTGCGGCACACGCGTGGCGAGGAGGAGACGGGTCGGCTCGACGTCGTGGCGGCCGGCGTCGTCGCGCGCCGCAGTCCCCTGGTGGCCGCGGTCGTGCTCGCCATGACGGCGAGCGTCGCTCTCGGGCTCCTCAGCGCCCTCGGCGTCATGGCCGCGGGCCTGCCGAGCGAGGGCTCACTGGCCTTCGGTCTCACCTGGGCCGTGGCCGGTATCGAGTTCGCCGCCGTGGCCGCAGTGGCGGCACAGCTCACCGAAACCGCCCGCGCCGCAACGGGTCTGACGGTGGTGGTCCTCGGGGTGACGTTCCTGCTCCGAGCCGTCGGTGACACCGCCCGGCCCGGCACGGTCACGTGGCTCAGCTGGCTGTCGCCCGTCGGGTGGGCGCAGCAGATCCGGCCGTTCGGCGGTGACCGCTGGTGGGTGGCGCTGCTGCCGCTGGGGTTCGCTGCCGTGCTGGTCGCGGTGGCGCTGGTGCTGGTGTCGCGGCGCGACGTCGGTGCCGGCGTCCTGCGCCCGCGTCTCGGCAACGCCCACGCTCCCGGGTGGCTGCGCAGCCCGCTGACCCTCGCGTGGCGCCTCCACCGGACGGCGCTGCTGGGTTGGCTGGTCGCGTTCGCGGTGCTCGGTGGGGTGCTCGGCAGCATCGCGTCCGACGTCGGCTCACTGCTCGACAGCCCGCAGGCCCGCGACCTCATCGTGCGGATGGGCGGCGTCGGCTCGCTCACCGACGCCTTCCTCGCGGCCGAGCTCGGCTTCGTCGCCGTGTTCGCGTCGGCCTACGGCATCCAGACGGCGTTGCGGCTGCGAGGTGAGGAGGTCGCCCTGCGCGCCGAGCCGGTGCTCGCGACCGCCGTGACGCGGGTGCGCTGGACGGCCAGCCACGCCGTCATCGCACTGGCCGGCTCGTCGGCGCTGGTCGTGGTGGCGGGTGCGGCGGCCGGGCTGACGCACCGGCCAGGCGGGCAGGCGGTGAGTGCTGTCGTCGCCCGGCTGGTCGGCGCGGCGCTCGTGCAGCTTCCCGCGGTGTGGGTGCTGACGGCGCTCGCGCTGGCGTTCGTGGGGCTGCTGCCACGCGCGGCGGTGGGCGCGTGGGTGGCCCTCGTGCTGTGCGTGCTGCTCGGTGAGCTGGGGTCGGCGCTGCGCCTGCCCGCGCGCCTGCTCGACCTCTCGCCGTACACGCACGTGCCGCGGATGCCTGGGGGAGAGGTGCTCTGGACGCCGCTGGCGTGGCTCACGGCCGTGGCGCTGGCCCTGACGGCGGCGGCCTTCGTCGGCCTGCGCCGTCGTGACGTGGAGTAGCCGCCGGCGGATCGGTGCACCAGTGGCCGAAGCCCGTGGCGCGGGTAACGTCGCCGCACGTGGACGACACGATCATCGCCGGCAGCGCCACCATCACCGGCCACGACGCCGACCCGATCGAGGCGTACGTCGCTCGACCCCAGCGGCCCGGCCCGCGCGGGGGTGTGGTGGTGATACACCACATGCCCGGCTACGACGCGGCGACGAAGGAGATCACGCGACGCTTCGCCACGCTGGGCTACGACGCGGTGTGCCCGAACCTGTACTCGCGTGAGGCGCCGGGGGCCGACCCGGACGACGCCGCCGCCACGGCGCGGGCACTCGGGGGTGTCCCGGACGACCGGCTGGTCGGCGACGTCGGCGGCGCGGCCGACTACCTGCGCTCGCTCGACTCCTCGAACGGCCGGGTGGGCGTGATCGGCTACTGCAGCGGCGGGCGCCAGGCGTTCCTGGCCGGGGTGAGCCTGCCGGTCGACGCGGCGGTCGACTGCTACGGCGCGTTCGTCGTCGGGACGCCGCCCGAGGGGCACCCGCTGCAGGTGCGCCCGCTGGTCGACCGCGTGCCCGACCTGCGCTGCCCGCTGCTGGGCCTGTTCGGCGCCGACGACCAGTACCCGTCACCGGCCCACGTCGCGGAGCTCGACGCCGCGCTGCGCGAGGCCGGCAAGGAGCACGAGTTCCACACCTTCGACGGCGCGGGGCACGGCTTCTTCGCCGTCGACCGCCCCGGCTACCGGCCCGCCGCCGCCACCGAGGGCTGGTCGCTCGTCGGTGACTTCTTCGGCCGCCACCTGTCCTGAGATCCCCGGGAGGTCCCAGCATGTGCACCTACGCCACCGAGTCCGTCACCGTCGAGGGCAGCGGCAAGGGCGCCTCGGGCTGGTTCCCGGTGCGCACGGCGTCGGTCTACTTCGACCACCCCGTGCACGCCCAGCACGAGCACACGCTCAACATCGACTTCCTGGCGCCCGAGCGCGGGCCCGGGGCGCGGGTCGCCGTCGAGCTGACGGCCGAGTCGGCGCGGTCGCTGGCCGCCGCGATCGGCGCGGCGCTCGCGAGCGTGCCGCCCGAGCTCACCGCCTGAGCGAGCCCGCGCTCAGGTGCGCAGGTCGGACGCCGTGAACGGCGGCCGGACGTCGAACCGCGACGACAGCCGCCCGGCCGCGCGCCAGAGCCGGGCGACGGCGTCGTCGTCCTCGGCCGTGACCAGGTTGCCCATGAGCCGCAGGGCGAGCGTCATCAGCGCCCGCGAGCGCATGCCCACCGGACCCGCCGCGGGCAGCAGCCCCGGCACCGTGAGCAGACCGGCGAGGCGACGGGCGATCGAGAACGCCTCGCCGTAGTGCCGGCGCAGCGTCGCGGGCCACGCGCGGTCGAGGTCACCGCCGGCGGCGAGCAGCTCGGCCAGCAGCCGCCCGGTCTCGAGCCCGTAGTCGATGCCCTCGCCGTTGAGCGGGTTCACGCACCCGGCGGCGTCGCCGACGAAGCCCCAGTTGGCGCCCGCGACGCCTGACACCGCACCGCCCATCGGCAGCAGCGCGGACGCCGCCGCCCGCACGTCGCCGTCCAGCTGCCAGTCGTCGCGGCGCTGGCGGGTGTAGACGTCGAGCAGCGTCCGCAGCTGAACGTCGGCCGGACGCCGCGCCGTGGCCAGCGTGCCGACGCCGATGTTGACCTCGCCCGCGCCGAGCGGGAAGACCCAGCCGTAGCCCGACAGCAGCTCGTGGTCGGCGCCGCGCAGCTCCAGGTGCGAGCTGATCCACGGGTCGTCGGCGCGGCCGGACTTGGCGTACGCGCGGATCGCCACGCCGTACGCGGTGTCGCGGTGCCACTCGCGCCCGAGCACGCGGCCGAGCTGCGAGCGCGCGCCGTCGGCCACGACGAGCCGGCGGCAGCGCACGGTGGACGTCGAGCCGCCCTGGCGGAACACCACGCCGGCCACGCGGTCGCCGTCCCACTCGACGTCGACGGCGCGAGCGTCGTCGAGCGGCTGGGCCCCGCTGTCGAGCGCCACCTGCCGGATCGTCGCGTCGAGCTCGGTGCGCGGCACGGCGCTGCCCTGCGCGGGCAGGCTGCCACCGGGCCAGGGCAGGTACAGCTCCTGGTCGAAGCCCGCGGCGCGCAGACCCCAGTTGACCGCGCGGCCGCTGAGCCAGTCACCGAGGCCGAGGCGGCGCAGCTCGGCGATGGCGCGGGGGGTGAGGCCGTCGCCGCACGCCTTGTCGCGGGGAAAGGTGTGCTTGTCGGCGAGCACGACGTCGAGGCCATGGCGCGCCGCCCAGGCCGCAGCCGACGACCCGGCCGGCCCGGCGCCGATGACGAGGACGTCGGTCTGCTGGCTGGTCACCCGACGATTGTCCCGGGTCGGGCGGGGTGGGCGCGCACCGAGGGTAGTTCAGTCGCGTCGGGGTGCGGAATCCGGCGTAGGGCGGGGCGAAATAGGGTGGATTTCGTGTTGTTGCGGCCGTCACGCCCGGTAGTTCGGTCGATCTGCTTGACGGTACAACGGTCTGCAGCCCATGCTGTTCTCGACGGTGTGCACCGCTTGCCCCCCCTGCGCGGTGCACACCGTCATCCATGTCCGGGCCCGACGCATCCGCGTCCGGCCCCGGCCCTCGGGCATGGCAGCCCGGACCTGACGTCGCGGGCGGTTAGCGTAGGAGGGTGAGCGCAGCGCAGTTCGACGGTGACCCGCACGGGGACGACGCTGCGAACGGCGACGTCCCGGACGGCGACGCTCCCCAGCCCGCGCCTCCGGCGCCTCCTGAGCCTGCCGGGCCCACTCGCGACGAGCGCGTCCGCACCGCCGTCGACGCGTGGCGCCGCGAGCTGGTCGACCTGGGCGGCCGCAACACGCTGCTGTTCTACCGCGACCTCGCCGTCGGGACGCTCGACCTCACCCACGCCCACCCGAGCGGCCTGGCCATGCTGCTCGCCGGGCGCCCCGCTCGCCTGTCGACGCTGGTGCGCGAGGCGGGCACGCTCGCCGACGCCCGGCGACGAGCGCGGGCAATCCGCGCCAAGACCCTCGAGCTCGCCGAGGAGCGCGGCATCCAGGCGGGCTGGCTCGCCGTCGGCATGGCCACCTGGCACGCGCCTGACGCCTCGCGGCCGCCGGCCGCACCGGTGCTGCTGCGCGCCTGCGAGCTGCGCCCGCGCGGCGCCGCCGGCGACGACTTCGACATCGACCTCGGCCCGGCCGCCGAGCTCAACCCCGTCCTGGTGCACTACCTGGCCAGCGAGTACGGCGTCCGGCTCGACGCCGACGTGATCGCCGACCTCGCGCTCAGCGACGACGGCTTCGACCCGCGCCCGGTGCTCGAACGCGTGG
The DNA here is from genome assembly GCA_051960055.1 of Angustibacter sp. Taxonomy (GTDB): domain Bacteria; phylum Actinomycetota; class Actinomycetes; order Actinomycetales; family Angustibacteraceae; genus Angustibacter. The sequence continues at coordinate 6,916 of JBQCES010000041.1, forward strand.
CGGAGACGTGTCGCGACGTGCCCGGCTTCTCGGTCGAGCACCGGCTGGTGGTCGGCACGTTCTCGTACGCGCGCCTGCCGATGGTGACCGACCTGGAGGCCCAGCGCGAGACGCTCGCCCAGCACGACGTCGTCGCGGCGCTCGCCGGTGACCCCGAGGCCATCACGGCCGTCGCCGACGTCACCGGACCACCCCCGGCCGGGGACGCCGACCCCGCGGCCGAGCACCTCGTGCTCGACGCCGACGCCTCGCAGCAGGCCGTGGTCGACGCCGTGCTCGCCGGCTCGCACCTGGTGGTCAAGGGGCCGCCCGGCACCGGCAAGTCGCAGCCCCTCGCCCCCCGCCTCGCCCGCCGGGCGGCGTCCGGCCGGCGCCCGCTGTTCGTGGCCGAGAAGCGCGCCGCGCTCGACGCCGTGCTCTCGCGGCTG
>JBQCES010000042.1:0-11885 GCA_051960055.1 Angustibacter sp.
CTTCAACGCCGCGTCCGGCAGCTGCCACAACGCCAACCCAGCCAGCCGGTCGAGGACGTCGTCCAGGTCGGACAGCACACCGTCCAGCGCCACCGCGCCACCGCCGTCCGCCCGAAACGTCATGCGACAAACCTAGCCACCGGCACCGACACAAGCACTGCCCCGCAACGGACCTGTGGACAGCGAAACACCCACCGTCAACCTGTGGACAACCCAGTCGGTCAGCCAGCCCAGTGCCGAGGGCGGTCGAGCCCCAGAGGGAGGGTGGTGGTGCTGTCGCCACGGGTGGCATTGAGTTGCATCTGGGTGAGGAACAGGGTGCTGGCCAGGTCAGCACCTCGCACGTCGGCGTCGCGCAGGTCGGCGCCGAGCAGGTCGGTGCGATCAAGCGTCGCGCCTCTCAGGTCGCCCGCGATGAGGTAGGCGCCGCGCAGGGTGGCGCGGGCGAGGTGCCGCTGCCGCAGGTCGCGTCCCATCAGGTCGGCGCCGCGCAGGTCCGCGCCGGTGCGTCCACCCACCGAGCGCACGTGGGCACTGACGTCGCCCAGCAGCTCGCCCACGAGACCGCTGTGGTCCTGGGCGTCGAGTGACAGCAGCGTGTCGGCATCGAGCATCACGACTCGCTCCACCTCGGCCGTGGCCGACTCCACGCGCCCCAGGAGTGCGGCCGGTGCGGCGGTGGAGTCGGCCCACCTGCCGCCTTCCCGCAGCAGCCAGAGCAGCTCATGGAGGCCGCGCAGCACCGAGAAGACGCCGAAGACGGCGGGTGCCTGCTCAGGGTCACGCCAGTCGTGGCCCGGCAAGGTGTGTTGTGTCAGCTGCTGACCGGCGCCGAAGCACTCGAACACCGCGCACCCTCGAAAGCCCAGCGGCCGTAGGCGATCGTGGACACCGCACCGGTAGTCCAGCGACAGGTTCGGGCACGGCGCCCCCGCCGGCTTGTCGATCGGGAAGTCGCTGGAGACCGTGAAAACCGTGGCGACGCAGCACAGTCCGGTGCACCTGCTGCAGTCCGCGCGCAGCTCCAGCGACTTGTCCACCCGGCCAGTGTCGCTCAGGTCCGGACGCGCCGCGTACGGGACCTGAGGCGGAGGAAAAGGAACTTCGCCCCTCTCAACCGGTGGGGCGGTCGGACGTCACTGGAAGAAGCCACAACTCAGGCGCGCGCTATCCGACCGGGTGAGCGAGGCGAGAGGGGCAGAGATGGCTCAAGGGGTGCGAGGCCATGAAGAGCGTTCGACGACGGCACGGTCGGTTCCTGCCTCGTGTGATCAGGCGACGCGGTGGCCTGCGGGGGAGGGGTGGGCGAGCAGGAACCCGGGCGCCCCCAGCCCGGCCGCGAGGAATGACGCGTGCACGTGCTCGGCCACCTCGGTCGCCGCGTCGGCCGGCACCAGCGCGATGGCCGAACCCCCGAACCCACCGCCAGTCATCCGCGCGCCGAGCGCACCAGCGACGCGCGCGGTGTAGACGGCGAGGTCGAGCTCCTTCGCCGACACGCGATAGTCGTCGCGAAGCGACACGTGCGACGCGTCGAGCACCGGCCCGATGTCGCGCACCCGACCCGCACGCAGCAGCTCGACGACCTCTCGCACCCGGCCGATCTCGGTGACGACGTGCCGCACCAACGGCCTCAAACCCTTGTCGGACAATCGGTCCAGCGTCTCGTCCAGCGGACCGTCCACAACTTCGCGCAGCGAGTGGACGCCCAGGTCACGCGCAGCTGCCTCGCAACCGGCGCGCCGGTCGGCGTACTCGCCGCCGGAGTGGCTGTGCTCGGCCCGGGTGTCGATGACGAGCAGTGCCAGGTCGTGGGCAGTCAGGTCGAACGGCACCTGCTCGACACCGCCGTCACGGCAATCGAGCAGCAACGCGTGCCCCGCGGTGCATCGAAGGGCCGCAGCCTGGTCCATGCCGCCCGTGGGGGCCTGCGCCACCTCGTTCTCCGCGCGCACGCAAGCGTCCACGAGGCGGGCCCGGCCGCCGTCGGCCGCCGCCCAGCCCGTGCCGAGCAGCTCGTCCGCAGCGAGGATCGTCGAGCACGACAGCGCCGCCGACGACGACAGACCGGCCCCCACCGGGACGTCGCTGTCGACCATCGCGCTGATCCCGAAGCCGCTGCCGCCCAGGCCCTCTGCGCCGTCCAGGAGCATCGCCACCGCGCCCGCGACGTAGCCGCCCCACCCCGCGGGGTGGCCCGGACCGACGTCCGTCAGCGCGACCTCGACCGGCTCGCCCGGGCGCTGGGCGGAGTGGGCGACGAGCCGACCGTCGGCGCGCCTACCCGCAGCCACCAAGGTGTTCTGCGGCAACGCCATCGGCAGGCACAGTCCGTCGTTGTAGTCGACGTGCTCGCCGATGAGGTTCACCCGGCCGGGGGCCGCCCACACGCCGGCCGGTCGCGTGCCCACGACCTCGGCGTACCGGTCGGCCAGCTCTCTGGCCCGCTCCTCGACGGGCCGCAGGGGGTACCACTCGGCCGTGTCCGTCGGCTCGATCATCCGACCACCCGCAGCCGCTCGGCGATGCTCTCCGGCGTCGCGTCGTTCACCCAGGCGCCCATGCCGGACTCCGACCCGGCCAGGTACTTCAGCTTGCCAGGTGCCCGCAGCACCGAGGTGATCTGCAGATGCAGCCGGGCGAGGTCACGGCCCTCGTGCGCCGGCGCCTGGTGCCACGCCGCGATGTACGGCAGCCGCAGCAGGGCCTCGGGATCGTCGCCGGGTGCGGGGTAGTAGCGGTCGAGCCGACGCAGCAGGTCGAGGTAGACCTGCGCCAGCTCGTCGCGTTCCTCGCCGGACAGCGCGGGCAGGTCGGGGACGTCCCTGTGAGGTGCCAGGTGCACCTCGACCGGCCAGCGGGCCGCGGCCGGCACGTAGGCCGTCCAGTGCTCGCCGCGCGTGACGACCCGCTCCCCGCTGCGCTGCTCGGCCTCCAGGACGTCGCGCAACAGGTTGCCGCCGGTGCGGGCGCGGTGCTGCTCGGCCATGGTGAGGATGCGGCGGGTGCGCGGCGTCACCCACGGATAGGCGTAGATCTGCCCGTGCGGGTGCGTCAGGGTCACACCGATCTCGCGGCCGCGGTTCTCGAAGCAGAAGACCTGCTCGATGCCGTCGACGGCTCCCAGCTCGCGCGTGCGGTCGACCCATGCCTCGATCACGGTGCGAGCGCGCGACGGCGAGAGGTCGGCGAACGTCGAGGCGTGGTCGCTCGTGAAGCAGAGCACCTCGCAGCGGCCGAACGCCGGCATGGTGGGCCACAGCTCCTCGCCGTCGAGCAGGGTGACCTCGTGCGGGTTGCCGTCGACGCGCGGCGAGAAGCTCGGGGACTTGTTCTCGAACACCACCACGTCGTAGTCGTCGGCCGGGATCTCCGACGGCACCGTGCCGCGCCCCGCGGGGCAGAGTGGGCACTCGTCGGCCGGTGGCATGAACGCGCGGTCCATGCGGTGGGCGGCGATGGCGACCCACGCGCCGCTGAGGGGGTCGTAGCGCATCTGCCCCGCGCGAGACGGCTCCGCCGGTGGCCGCGGGTCGTGCAGCTCACGGGTCGCCGCGCCGTCGACGTACGGCGGGGAGTCGTCGTAGTAGAGGATCTCGCGGCCGTCGTACAGCCGCCCCAGGGTGCGCCGCACCCGTGCGGACGTCGTGGTCCTGCGCTGGTCGGTCACGACGCCGCTCCGCGGGCCGTGGGGACGTCGACCACGACCAGCTCGCCGACGATGGCGGCGAGCGTGCGACGCGCCTCCTTGGGGAGGCCGGCGTCCGTCACCAGGACGTCGACGCGCTCGAGCGGCGCGATGCCCGCGAGCCCGACGACGTTCCACTTGGTGTGGTCGGCCACCACCACCAGGCGGCGAGCGCTCGCCACCAACGCCTGGTTGGTCTCGGCCTCCGCGAGGTTGGGCGTCGTCAGGCCGGCCCGTTCGTCGAGGCCGTGCACGCCGAGCACCAGGGTGTCGACGTGCAGGTCCTGCAACGCCTTCACCGCCACCGGGCCCACCAGCGCATCGGAGGGCGTGCGGGTGCCACCCGTCAGCACCACCGTGCGGCCGGCGGCCGGGTTGGAGTGCAGCAGGTCGGCAGCCGGTGGCGAGTTCGTGACCACCGTGAGGTTCTCGACCTCGACCAGCTGGCTGGCCACCTGGTAGGTCGTGGTGCCGGCCGAGAGCGCCACCGACGCGCCGGGGTGCACGAGCCGCGCGGCAGCGGCGGCGATGGCCGCCTTCTCCTCCAGCGCCAGACCGGACTTGGCGGCGAAGCCGGGCTCGTCGCTGCTCCGCTCGTCGACGGCCGTGGCACCGCCGTGCACGCGCACGACGAGGTCACGACGGGCCAGCGCCTCGATGTCGCGCCGGATCGTCATGTCCGACACCCCGAGCAGGTCGACGAGGTCCGACACCCGGGCACCACCGTGCTGGCGCACCTCGGCGAGGATGCGTTCCTGCCGCTGGCGCGCCAGCATCAGCGGTCCTCTCGCACGACGGCGACGCCGCCCGGTGCCAGCCGCAGGTTGCCGCCGGTGTCGGTGTCGGCCACCAGGTCGCGGCCGCTCACCGCCAGCGCGACCTCGGCCTCGGTGTGGTTGAGCGCGAAGAGGTACGAGCGCCCGTCGCCGGCCCGCCGCACGAGCTCGACGCCCCGCGGCGCCGTCGCGGGCGGCTCGACACCGGCTTCCGCGAGGAGCCGGTCGACCAGCCCTCCGAGGTGCTCGTCGTCGACCCGCGTGGCGAGGTACCACGCCGCCCCCGCGCCGACTGATCGACGGGTCAGTGCTGGGACGCCGGGCAGCGGTCCGTCGGCGTACGACGCGACGGCCTCGGCGCCGTCGAGGTGCAGGTGCTCGGCCCAGGTCGTGGCCACCGCGCCGTCGTCGAGGGCCACCTGCGTGCCCTGGGCGAGCGGGTGGAACTCCTCGACCCGCACCCCCAGCAGGTCGCGGAACGCTCCCGGGTAGCCACCGAGGCGGATGTGGTCGTCCTGGTCGACGATGCCGGAGAAGAACGTGACGAGCACGCTGGCGCCGCCCTCGGCCGCCGTACGCACCGCGGTCGCCGCCTCGTCGGTGCACGCGTACAGCGTCGGCACGACCACCAGCCGGTAGCGCGAGAGGTCGGCCGAGGGGTGCACGACGTCGGCGGTCACCCCGCGCTCGCGCAGCGCGCGGTGCACGGCATGGGCGTCGGTGCCGTAACGCACGAGGCTGCTCGGGTGCGAGTCCTCGTCGCACGCCCAACCGGCCTGGTAGTCCCAGAGCACCGCGACGTCGGCCTGCACCGTCGTGCCCACCACCTCGGCGAGGCGTTCGCACACCTCGCCGAGCTGCACGACCTCGCGCCACAGCCGCGTGTCGGTTCCCGCGTGCGGCACCAGCCCTGAGTGGAACTTCTCGGCCCCGGCCCGCGACGCGCGCCACTGGAAGAAGCCGAGGGTGTCAGCCCCGTGCGCCACGTGCGCGAGGCTGTTGCGCAGCAGCTGGCCGGGCGCCTTCGCGACGTTCACCGGCTGCCAGTTCACCGCGCTGGTGGAGTGCTCCATGAGCACCCACGGACGACCGCCCGCGATACCGCGGGTGAGGTCGCCGCTGAACGACAGCTCGGCCTCGGGGTCGGGCTCAGCGGCCACGAGGTAGTGGTCGGTGCTGACCACGTCCTGCTCCGGGCCCCACGCGAAGTAGTCCAGGTGCCGGAAGTGGTTGAGGGTCATGAAGTTCGTGGTCACCGGCACGCCGGGCGACAGCCGGTGCAGCACGTCCCGCTCGGCCACGAACAGCTCGAGGATGTTGTCGGACGTGAACCGCCGGAAGTCCAGCACCTGGGTGGGGTTGCTGACCGTGGGCGCCTGACGCGGCGGCAGGATCTGCTCGAACGTCGTGTAGCGCTGGCTCCAGAACGCCGTACCCCACGCCTCGTTGAGCGTCTCGACGTCTCCGTACCGGCGCTCGAGCCACGTGCGGAACCGCGCGCCGCACTGGTCGCAGTAGCAGGGCGCGTTGTGGCAGGCGTACTCGTTGTTGACGTGCCACAGGGCGAGTGCGGGGTGGTCGTGGTAGCGCGTGGCCAGGTGCTCGACGAGCTGCAGACCGCGCTCACGGTACGTCGAGCTGCTGGGGCAGTAAGCCTGCCGGCCGCCCGGCCACAGCCGCGAGCCGTCGACGCGCATGGGGAGCAGGTCGGCGTCCAGCTGCAGCATCCAGGGTGGCGGGGACGCCGTGGCCGTCGCGAGGTCGACGGCGATGTCGGCCTCGTGCAGCAGGTCGAGCACCCGGTCGAGCCACGCGGTGTCGAAGCGGCCCGGCTCGGGCTCGAGCAGCGACCACGAGAACACGCCGACCGTCGCGAACGTCACGCCGGCCTCGCGCATCAGCCGAATGTCGTCGCGCCAGACGTCCTCGGGCCACTGCTCCGGGTTGTAGTCACCACCGAGGGCGAGGGAGCGGGTCGGCCAGCTGCGCATGGTCCGAAGCCTGTCCCTCGCGCCGCAATAAGTCAACAAGAACCAACAACTCTCTGCAGGCGGCTGCGTGGTGTCCGGGGAGCCGAGCGCGCCAAGTTGCGCGAAACCCTTGACACCGCACGGCGGCCGGGTCGAAGGTGAGCCATCGCCAGGTGATCGAATCTGTTGGTTCCTGGTAGACCCTGTGGCCCTCGAGCCAGACGTCGAAGGAGACGCGATGCCCCGCCCCCAGTCTGAAGCCGAGTACCTCGCATCGCTCGCGCCGTCGTCCGTGACGGGCCTCGCGCAGCTGCGGCTCGGTCGTCGAACCCTCCTCCAGGGCGCCGTCGGCGCCGCGGCCCTCGGCTCGCTCGCCGCCTGCGGTGGCGGCGGCTCGGGCACCAGCAGCGAGGACATCAAGTCCGCCACCGGAACGGTGACGTTCGGCTCGAACCAGTCCGACGAGGTGCCGAAGGCCGCCTACGCCGAGGTGGTGTCGAACTTCGAGAAGGCCAACCCGAAGCTGAAGGTCAAGGTCAACACGGTCGACCACAACACCTTCCAGGAGCAGATCAACAGCTACCTGCAGGGCAGCCCGGACGACGTGTTCACCTGGTTCTCGGGCTTCCGGATGCGCTCCTTCGCCTCGAAGGGCCTGGCCGGTGACATCAGCGACGTGTGGAAGGACCTCACGGGCTTCTCCGACGCCTTGAAGAAGGCCTCAACGGGCGACGACGGCAAGCAGTACTTCGTGCCGTTCACGAACTACCCGTGGGCGCTGTTCTACCGCAAGAGCGTGTTCGAGAAGAACGGCTACCAGATCCCCAAGACGCTCGATGAGCTCGTGGCGCTGTCGAAGCAGATGCAGAAGGACAAGCTGGTGCCGATCGCCTTCGGCGACAAAGACGGCTGGCCGGCCATGGGCACCTTCGACCAGCTCAACATGCGCATCAACGGCTACCAGTTCCACATGGACCTCATGGCGGGCAAGAAGCCCTGGAACGGGCCCGAGGTCAAGAAGGTGTTCGACACCTGGCGCAGCCTGCTGCCCTACCACCAGAGCGACTCGCTCGGCCGCACCTGGCAGGAGGCCGCCCAGTCGCTGCAGAAGAAGCAGGCCGGCATGTACCTGCTCGGCATGTTCGTGGGCCAGCAGTTCCCGAAGGAGGAGCAGGACGACCTCGACTTCTTCACCTTCCCCGAGATCGACCCGGCGATCGGCTCCGACGCCATCGAGGCCCCCATCGACGGCTTCATGATGTCGAAGCGCCCCAAGAACGAGGCGGGTGCGAAGAAGTACCTGACCTACCTCGGGACGCCGGAGGCCGAGGGTGTCTCGGTCAAGGCCGACCCGACCGTCATCGCGGTCAACAGCGGTGCGGACACCAGCGGCTACACGGGTCTGCAGAAGAAGGCGGTCGAGTTCGTGGCGAGCGCCAAGTCGATCTCGCAGTTCATGGACCGCGACACCCGGCCGGACTTCGCCAGCAACGTCATGATCCCCGCGATCCAGACGTTCCTGAAGAACCCGACCGACGTCGACGGCCTCACCAACAGCATCGAGAAGCAAAAGCAGTCCATCTTCTCCTCCGAGGGGTGAGCCCGTGGCGCTCACGACGACGCGCCCCCGGCGGCTGCGGCCGGTCCGCAGCCGCCGGCTGACCCGGCGCGACCGGCTCTGGCTGGTGCTGCTGGCGGGCTTGCCCTCGCTGGTGGTGCTGTGCCTGGTGTGGATCCCTGCCATCGGCACGGTGATCCTGTCGTTCACCAACTGGGACGGGTTCGTACCGCTGACCGACGCGAAGTTCGTGGGCCTGAAGAACTACGACAACGTCATCACGAACTACCCGCCGTTCCGCCCGGCGCTGGAGCACAACCTGCTCTGGCTGGTGGTCACGTTCGCCATCCCGACGGTGCTCGGCATGTTCCTGGCGGTGCTGCTCGACCGCGAGCTGAAGGCCAGCCGGCTCTACCAGAGCGCGTTCTTCCTGCCGGTCGTGCTCTCGCTCGCGCTCGTCGGCTTCATCTGGCAGCTCATCTACTCGCGCGACCAGGGCCTGCTGAACGTGGTGCTGGGTCTGCAGGGCAACGACCGGATCGACTGGTACGGCGACTCGAGCATCAACCTGTGGGCGGTGCTCGTGGCGGCGAGCTGGCGACACACCGGCTACATCATGCTGCTGTACCTGGCCGGCCTGACGGGGGTCGACCCCTCGTGGCGCGAGGCGGCGGCCGTCGACGGCGCATCGGCCACGCGCACATTCTTCAGCGTGGTGTTCCCGGTGCTGCGGCCGATCAACATCGTCGTCATGGTGGTGACGGTGATCGAGTCGCTGCGCGCGTTCGACCTCGTGTGGGTCATCAACAAGGGGCGCAACGGTCTCGAGCTCATCGGCACGCTGGTCTTCAGCAACATCGTCGGTGAGGGGCAACGCATCCCGTTCGGCTCCGCGCTGGCGACGATCATGCTCGTGATCTCGTTGGTGTTCATCGTCATCTACCTGACGGCCGTGATGCGGGAGGAGAAGCGATGACCACCGTCTCGGAGGCGTCCACGTCGGCTACCTCGGCCCGGGCGCACGCCGTCACGCCGTCGCCGCACACCGGACGCCGCGTGGTGCTGTACGCGTTCCTCACGGTCATGGCCCTCACGTGGCTGTTCCCGGTGCTGTGGGCGCTGTTCAACTCGTTCCGCAACTACGACTACACGTCGACCCACGGGTACGTGTCGTTCGGCGGCTTCACGTTCGACAACTACGCCAACGCCTGGCGTCAGGGTGACTTCACCCAGCACTTCCTGAACTCGGTGATCATCACGGTCCCGGCCGTGCTCATCACGCTGCTGCTGGCGTCGTGCGTCGCGTTCGTCGTCGCCCGGTTCAGCTTCTGGTTCAACCTGCCGCTCCTGGTGATGTTCACGGCGGCGAACCTGCTGCCGCAGCAAGCGCTGCTCGTGCCCCTCTACCGCCTCTACAACTCGGTGCAGGTGCCGTTCTGGCTGAGCGACTCCGGGACGCTCTACAACAGCTACTACGCCGTGATCATCACGCACATCGCGTTCCAGACCGGCTTCTGCACGTTCGTCCTGAGCAACTACATGAAGACGTTGCCGGGTGAGCTCACGGAGGCCGCGCTCGTGGACGGCGCGGGCGTGCTGCGCCAGTACTGGCAGATCGTGCTGCCGCTGTGCCGCCCGCCGCTGGCGGCCCTGGCGACGCTCGAGGTCACGTGGGTCTACAACGACTTCTTCTGGGCCGTCGCCTTCATGAGCCAGGGCGACAAGTACCCGATCACGTCGTCGCTGCAGAACCTGCGCGGGCAGTTCTTCACCGACTACAACCTGCTGTCGGCGGGTTCGGTGCTCGCCGCGATCCCGACCATCATCATCTTCGTGCTGCTGCAGAAGCAGTTCGTCTCCGGCCTCACGCTGGGCGCCAACAAGGGATGAGTCTCGTCCACCTGCGCGCGGCCGGCACCTCGCTGCTGCTCGACGTCGACGGCCCGGGTCTGCCTCGGGTGCTGCACTGGGGCGCCGACCTGGGTGACCTCGCGCTCGACGACGACCAGGTCGCCGGCCTGCGCGCCGCGGCCGTTCCCGCCTCGCCGCGCAGCGCCCTCGACCAGCCCATGGCGCTGAGCGTGCTGCCGACGGAGGCCGATGGATGGTCGGGCGCGCCGGGCGTGGCCGGGCACCGTGGCGGGGCGGCGGCGCATCCGGTGCTGCGCCTGCGCGATGTCGAGTCGTCGTCCGGTGCGGACGGCGGCGGCCAGGTCGTCGCCCGAGCCGGGGACGACGCGGCCGGTCTCGACGTCGAGGTCACCCTGGTGCTCGACGTCCACGGGGTGCTGAGCGTGTCGGCCGCCGTCACCAACACCGGTGACGGCGTCTACGACCTCGCCGCGGTGCGCCCGCTCCTGCCGCTGCCGCACGTGACCACCGAGGTGCTCGACACCACCGGCCGGTGGTGCCGCGAGGGGTCACCGCAACGCCACCCCCTGCAGCACGGCACCTGGTGGCGGCCGAGCCGCCGCGGCCGCACCGGGCACGACGGCCCGCTCTTCGTGGCGGCCGGCACCGCCAGATTCGGTTTCGGGCACGGTGAGGTGTGGGCGGCGCACCTGGCGTGGAGCGGAGACAGCGAGTACCTCGTCGAGCGGCTGCCCGAGGGGGCGGGCCCGCACGCCGCCGTCGTCGCGGCGACCGAGCTCCTGCGACCGGGTGAGCTGCGGCTCGCGCCGGGGGAGTCGTACCGCACCCCCGACGCGCTGTTCGCCTACTCGGGCAAGGGTCTTGACGGCGTGGCGCAGCGCTGGCACCGCTGGCAGCGCGCTCGCGCGTCCCACCCGCGCAGCCCGCGACCGGTGGTGCTCAACACGTGGGAGGCGGTGTACTTTGACCACGACCTCGAGCGGCTGCGCCGGCTCGCCGACGTCGCCGCCAGCATCGGTGTCGAGCGCTTCGTGCTCGACGACGGCTGGTTCCGCGGCCGTCGCGACGACACCGCCGGGCTCGGCGACTGGTACGTCGACACCGACGTCTGGCCCGAGGGCCTGCACCCGCTGGTCGACCACGTGCGCGGCCTGGGCCTGCAGGTCGGGCTGTGGGTGGAGCCCGAGATGGTCAACCTCGACTCCGACGTCGCACGCGCGCACCCGGACTGGGTGCTGCGTCCGCACGACGACGCCCTGCCGCCGTCGTGGCGCAACCAGCAGGTGCTCGACCTCACGCAGCCGGCGGCGTGGGAGTACCTGCTCGAGCGGCTCGACGCGCTGGTGAGCGAGTACGCCCTCGACTACCTCAAGTGGGACCACAACCGCGACCTGCACGCCGCCGGGTCGGCGACGGCCTACGGGCCGGTCGTGCACCAGCAGACCCAGCGGCTGTACGCGCTGCTGGACGAGCTGCGGCGCCGGCACCCGAACCTGGAGATCGAGTCGTGCTCCAGCGGTGGTGCGCGGGTCGACCTCGGCATCCTGGCCCACACCGACCGGGTGTGGGCGTCGGACTGCAACGACGCCGTCGAGCGCCAGCAGATCCAGCGGTGGACGACGCAGGTGCTGGCCCCCGAGCTCGTGGGAGCGCACGCCGGGCCGCCGGTCGCGCACACCACCCACCGGGCGGTCGACCTGCCGATGCGGCTCGCCACCGCGCTTTTCGGCCACGCCGGGCTCGAGTGGGACCTCACCTCGCTCGGCGCCGACGAGCTGCGTCAGGTGACCGAGTGGATCGCGCTGTACCGACGGCTGCGGGGGCTGCTGCACAGCGGTGACGTCGTGCGCGGCGACCTGCCCGACGAAGGCGCCCTGTTGCACGGGGTCGTGGCGCGTGACGGCAGCGAGGCGGTGCTGGCCTACGTGCGCCTCACGACCGCCCCCGACGCCCACCCGGGCCTGGTGCGCCTTCCTGGCCTGGATCCGTTGCGGGAGTACGACGTCAGCGTGGTGCACGAG
>JBQCES010000043.1:0-4960 GCA_051960055.1 Angustibacter sp.
CGGGGCGGCGGGCCCGGGGCCGCCGGGGGGGGGCCCGGCGGGGGGTGCGGGTGTGGGGGGGCCACCCCGCGCCGCCCCCCCCGGGGGGGGGCCCCACGGCTCGTGTCGCCATGCCGGACCGAACGCCGGTCACGAGCTGGCGGCCACCTGGATGGTCGTGGTCAGCTCGTCGTCGTCCGACTCGCGCAGGACGCTGATCCGCGTCCCGGTATCGGGAACCGACACGCCCAGCTGGGGAGCCGACGGGTCGGTGTAGACACCGGTGTGGTCGTCGAACGTCGGCACGCCCGGTTCGCTGCCGATCCAGGTCGGCACCCCCGCCCGGTGCAGGACGAACGGCGTCGTGCGATGCCGCGAGAAGGGGGCGTCGAAGCTCTGCGCGCGAGCGTTGACCGGCGTCCCGTCGGCGAAGCGGATCCGCGTGGGATGCGCGTCGACCGGCAGGATCAGTCCGCGGCCCGGGTGGTCAGCGGTGTTGTTGTCGCTGAAGGCGGTGTCCCACAGCCACACCAGCACTCCCTGCTGGTACGGGTAGGTGTCGATCACGTTCTGCTTGCCCTCGACCCCGGAGAAGCCGAAGTTGTATGGGCCGGTGCGCAGGTAGGCGCCGTAGCCGGCGTACCGGCGGTTCTCCACGAGGTAGGCGCGCGCGTGCTGCTCGACGGCGACCCGGCCCTGCACGATCCGGAAGCCCGTCGCGGTCCAGCCGTGTGCTCCGTTCTCCGCGCCGTCCTCGAAGACGGTGTCGGAGCCCGCGGTGACACGGATCGCGTCGAGCAGGACGCCCTTGCCGTGGGTGTTGGTGTCGGAGGTGACGTGGAAGCGCAGCCCGACCTGCTGCCCGGCGTAGGCGTCGAGCGGGATGTGCAGCTGGGCCCACGAGCCGGAGCTCCCGCTCATGCCGGGGGTGCCGGCGGTGGTGTCGCTGATCGGGGTGCCGTTCACGGTGCCGCCGAGCGGCGTCCAGGTGCGGCCGGCGTCGGTGGAGGCCTCCACGGAGAAGAAGTCGTAGTCGGGTTCGGTGTCGTACCAGACGGCGGTGTCGAGCGCGGCCGCTCCGGTGCGGCCCGTGAGGTCGATGGTCTGCTCGAGCGAGCTGTCGAGGTTGTCGCCGGTGCCGCTCCACCACTGCGCTGCACCTTGGTACGGGTCGGCGAGGTCGGTCTCGGTCCGCCCGTCGGGCAGGTGCACCAGCACCGCCTGCGCATGGCGCGTGTTGTACGAGCTCACCCCGAGCACGTGCCGTGAACGCGTCGCGGCCTGCGCCTCGTCGTAGCTGAGCCATCCCAGCTGGAGCTTGCTGTACGGGTCCAGGTCGCCCGGGTACTCGCCCGTCGTGTTGCGGCCCCGGCCCAGGTAGGACGCGGACGACATGAGCGACCAGAAGTTGACGCTGTTGTCTCCACCGGTGAGCGCGTAGAGATCGGGCAGACCGAGGTTGTGGCCGTACTCGTGGGAGAACAGGCCCACCCCGCTGTTCTCACCGGCCTGCACGTAGTCGTAGACGTACATCCCGGTGTCGCCGACCTGTGCGCCGCCGAGCTTCGCGCCGGCTGGGCCGGTCGTCCCCGAGGGGTCGGGGAAATCCCAGGCACGGTGCGCCCACAGGGCGTCGTCGCCTTGTGCGCCGCCGCCCCACGTCTGGTCGACGCCGGCGTGCACCACGACGACGTTGTCGAGGTAGCCGTCGGGCTGGCTGAAGTTGCCGTCGTGGTTGGCGTCGTAGCGGTCGACCGTGTCGTACTCGGCGAGCTGCGCCTGGATGTCCGCCGCGCTGCGACCCGCCGCACGCTGCTGGGCGTACCAGGCGTCGACGGCGTCGCGGATGAACTCCTGCGCCTGCGTCCACGCGCCGTTGCCCTGGGGGCCCTTGTCGCTGCCGTAGCGGGCCTCGTTGTACGGCACGGTGACCCAGTCGCTGACCGTGCCCTGCAGGTCGTAACGGCCCGCGGACTGCGTGCGGTAGTAGTTGCGCACCGAGTTGGCGCCGGGCCGGTCGTCGAAGAACATCTTCTGGTAGTACGACCGGCTGAAGTGGGGTTCCCAGTAGGTGTGCGTGTCGTCGCGGCCGGGCTTGGGGATCTGGTCGTGGCGCGGCCCGGGCGTACCGCCGTAGCGGACCTGACCGTTGTAGAGCGTGGTGTTGTCGACCTTGTCCCCGAACTCGGCCAGGATCACGAACACCTTGTCGGTGCGCTTGCGGGCGAGCTCGACGTAGTCGTCGCCGATCTTCGCCCGTGCGGGGGCCCGGCCGTCGGAGCCCCGGGCCAGGGTTCCGGCGTTCAGCCGCTCCATGGCCTGGGCGCGCAGCGCCTGCTGGCGGTGGGCCGGGGGAGCGACCGGCGGCTGCGGGCCCTCGTCGCCTGTCGTGCGGTGACCGGCAGCCGCCGGCTTGGCGGGCGGGTCCTGCTCTGCCGCGATCGCAGGGGAGCTGAGTGAGGCTGCTGCTATCGCACTGATGGTGAGCGCGGCCAGGAGGCCGGCTGCGGAGTGTCTGCGCATGAGGGCACCTTCGATTCGGGTGGCGGACGCGCAGAAATATTTCACATGTCACACCGTCCTGAATAGACGCTATTTCGCCGCATCCGGGGCACGGGAGACGACGCCCGCGGAGCTCGGCCGGGCGCGTGAAGGCGTCGTCGGGGCGGGGCATCGTTCACCCATTCGGGCGCATCTGCGAGCGGGCCGGTAAATATCACCGTTCGGCTTGACGAGGAGGGCATGACACGCGTGTAATTCCAAGCATGTCGCGCCGCTCTCCGGGGAGGGGGACGGCGGACTTCTAGGGTCGAGGAGGGGCCGTGAGCAAACTGATTGCAGTGAGCGAGGCCGCAACGGTGACGGAGCACGAGGCTGCAGCGCAGCACCTGTCCGAGGAGTTTCCCGGGATCGACCACCCGCCTGCGGGCGAGAGCTTCGACGCGTTCCTGCGCCGAGAGGCGTCCGTCGCCCCGGCGCCCGCCGTGGCGCTGGGTCACCAGCAGTCACCCGCCGTCCTGCTGCTGTCGGAGCAGGACGACGAGCTGTCGTGGCAGGAGCGTGCCCTGTGCGCGCAGACCGACCCGGAGGCGTTCTTCCCCGAGAAGGGCGGCTCCACCCGCGAGGCCAAGAAGGTCTGCGTGTCGTGCGAGGTGCGCGCCGAGTGCCTCGAGTACGCGCTGGCGCACGACGAGCGGTTCGGCATCTGGGGCGGCCTGTCGGAGCGTGAGCGGCGCCGACTGAAGAAGCAGGCGGGCTGATCGCCCTCACCTCGCCCGCACCACCGGACGCCGCACCCACCGTTCTGCGGCGTCGGGGTGCCCCCGCACGCCAGCACGTCGTCGCCGTCGTCGTCTGCCACGACGGCGAACCCTGGCTGCCGCGCGCGCTGGACGCGCTGAGCCGACAGACCCGCCGGCCCGACGTCGTCGTCGCCGTCGACACCGGCTCGACCGACGCCTCGCCGGCGCTCGTGCGCCAGGCTCTCGGTGACGACCACGTCGTCACGGCGGCGCGGGACTGCGGTTTCGGCGCCGCCGTGCGCCGCGGCCTGGAGCACGCCTCAACCCTCGTCGCGGCCGGCGCTGACGACGCCGACGGCGAGGTGACCGGCTGGCTGTGGGTGCTGCACGACGACTGCGCCCCCGACCCGCGCGCCCTCGAGCTGCTGCTCGACACCGCGGCGGCGTCGTCGTCCGTCGGCGTGGTCGGGCCCAAGCTCGTCGCCTGGGACGACCCCCACCGCCTGCTCGAGGCCGGCCTCACGGTCAGCCGCGCCGGCCGCCGCAGCACGTTCCTCGACGGCGTCGAGCGCGACCAGGGCCAGCACGACCACCGCTCCGACGTCCTCGCCGTCTCGTCGGCCGGCCTCCTCGTGCGCCAGGGCGTCTGGGACGAGCTCGGCGGGTTCGACCCCGCGCTGAAGCTCCTGCGTGACGACATCGACCTGTGCTGGCGCGCCCACCTCGCCGGTCACCGCGTGCTGCTCGCGCCGCGCGCGGTCGTGGCCGACGCTCAAGCGGCCACTCGCGGGCTGCGCGCCGTCGACGCCGTCCCCGCGGCGGTGCAGCGCGTCGACCGCCAGCACGGCCAGCACGTCGCGCTGGCCCGCTGCCGCTGGTTCGCGCTGCCGTGGCTGCTCCTGCGCCTGGTGGCGGTATCCCTCGGGCGCGCGGTGCTGCTGCTCGCCGCCAAGTCACCGCGCCGGGCGGCGCAGGAGCTGCACGCGCTCGCCGTCACGCTCCTGCTGCCCTGGCGCTGGCTCGGCTCGCGCTGGCGGGCTCGCGGACGGCGCACCGTGCCCGCCCGTAGCCTCTCCGGCCTGCTCATGCCCCGCTTCGCGGCGGTGCGCCACACGGTCGACGTGCTCGGCGGCTGGGCGGCCCGCGACGGCGAGCGCGACCCCGCACCCGCCGGCGACACCGTCGTCGAGACCGGGCCGGTCGCCGAGGAGGCCGAACCGGTCGTCGTCGCTCCGGCCGGGCTCGGCCGGCGGCTGCTGCGCCATCCGCTGACGCTCGTCACGGTGGCGCTCGCGGCGTTCACGGCCGTGGCCTGGCGCCACCTGCTGGGCACGGTGTTCGCCTCCGGCGCGCTCGTCGGCGGTGAGCTGCGCGGCGGCCTGGCCGATGCCGGCGCGCTCTGGCACGCCGGCCTCGACCCGTTGCGCGGCGCCGGTCTCGGCACCACTGCCCTGGCCTCGCCCGCCGTGCTGCTGCGCGCCGCGGGCACGTGGGTGCTGCACCCCGTGGCCGGGACGTCGGCCCCTGCCCTGGCGATCACCCTGCTGCTCCTGCTCGGCCCGCTGCTCGCTGGGTGGGCCGCCTACCTCGCGGCCGGCCTGGCGACGTCGTCGCGGTGGGCGCGCGCCTGGGCGGCGTTCGCGTGGGGCAGCGCACCGGTGCTGTTCACGGCCCTGGGCGCGGGGCGGCTCGGGCCCGTGCTCGCCGCCGTGCTGCTGCCGCTCACCGCCGCCGCGACC
>JBQCES010000044.1:0-9312 GCA_051960055.1 Angustibacter sp.
GTGCGTGAGCGCATCGAGACGCTGCGCCGCTGGTTCGTCGGCAAGCGCTGAAGTCCCAGCCACTCCCCGGCGGGTACCCAGGTTCCTGACAGGTTCGGCGGCACACGATCGTGCCGTCGAAGGGAGCCGCCATGTCGCTGCTCGGACGTCCGCTGCTCGTGCTGCTCGCGATCCTCGCCGTGGGTCTTCCCGTGACCGCAGCCCTGCTGTGGAACCGCCTGGGACGCCGCCGGATCGTGCGGTGGCCCGCCCGCGCCGCGCTGCTGGTCGCCGCGCAGCTGAGCGCCGTGCTGCTCGCTGGGGCCGCGCTCAACGACTACGGCTACTTCTACGGCTCGTGGTCGGAGATCTTCGCCTCGGCGTCCGCCAGTCCGGCGAGCACGATCCGGACGACGGCCGGCCCCGGCTCCGGGCGCATGTCGGCGGCGGGCGGGCCCGGCGTCCGGGCGCTGTCGGGTGTGCAGGTGGTGGGCGACGTGGGTGCCCGGACGCCGGCCGAGTGGGCCCGGGTGGGTCGCACGCTGGCCGTGCGGATCTCGGGTGCGGCGTCGCAGCTGACGTCGCCGGCGTACGTGTGGCTCCCCCCGCAGTACTTCGCTCCCGGGCCGCCGCGCGCCTTCCCGGCGGTCGAGGTGCTCGGCGGCTACCCGGGCAACGCCCTCGGCCTGGTCCGGCAGATGAACTACCCGGGCGCCGTGATGACCGAGGTGGCCGCCCACCGTGCCGCACCGATGGTGCTGGTGATGCTGCGCCCGGCCGTCGTCTTCCCCCGCGACACCGAGTGCACCAACGTGCCGGCGGGGCCTCAGGTCGAGACCTTCCTCGCGCAGGACCTGCCCTCGGCGATCGGCACCGGCCTGCGGGTGCGCGCCAGCGCCTGGGGGATCATGGGCGACTCCACCGGTGGCTACTGCGCCACCAAGATCACGATGGACCACTTCGACCGGTTCCGGGGCGGGGTCGCGCTGTCCGGGTACTTCACGGCTCTGCACGACCACACGACCGGCGACCTGTGGGGCGGCTCCGCCACGCTGCGCCACCTCAACGACCTCGAGTGGCGGCTGCGCCACCAGCCACCGCCGCCCGCCTCGCTGTTCCTGGCGACCTCGCGCGGTGAGCTCGGTCCGAACGGCTACGTCGACACGCGGCGCTTCCTGTCGCTGGTGCACCGGCCGCTGCAGGTGACGACGATGGTGCTGGCGTCCGGTGGCCACAACTTCGGGTCGTGGGGCCGCGAGATGGGTCCGGCGATCGACTGGCTCTCGACGCGGCTGGGTGGCTCAGTCAGCGCGGTGCAGGTGTCAGCTGCGCCAGCATGAGCCGGGCGATGAGGGCGTGCCCGGCGGCGTTCGGGTGGTCGCCGTCGTCCGCGAGCAGCCCGGTCGGGTCGCCGCGGCCGTCGGCGCCCTTGAACGGCGCGTAGAGGTCGAGGCACGTCGCGCCGGCCGTGCTCACCTTGGGGCACAGCGCAGCGTTGAAGGCGCGGGTGAGCCGGTCGCTCCACGCGAGGTACGCGGCGCCGCGGTCGTCGCGGCCGACGTCGCCGTCCTCGAAGACGTTCCAGTAGTCGGTGACGACCACTCGCGTGGGTTGGCCGGCGCGCAGGGCGCGGACTTCGCGCACGACGTCCGCCACCCGTGACGTCACCGCCGCCACGTCGTGCTCCGCGCACTCGTCATCGCAGGCGCCGGCGTCCCACGCCTTCAGGGCCGGGACGAGGTCGTTGGCGCCGATGGTGATGACGTCGGCGTCGGCGCTGCGGACGTCGGCCCGGGTGCCGGCGTCGTGGCGCACCAGATCGAGCAGCTGCGCACTCGTCTCGCCGGGTCGGCCGCGGTTGGTGGCGCTCACGGGCTGCCCGGTGGTCGTGCTGAGGTCGTGGGCCAGGAGTCGGACGAAGTCGACGCACCCGCACGCGCTGCCGGCCGTGACGGAGTCACCCAGCCCGAGCACGGCGTGCACGGCGGAGGCCGGGCTCGACGTCGACCCGGTGGCTGGCGGCGTCGGTGGCGGGACGGCTGCGGTACGTGTGCAGCCCGCGAGCGTCAGCAGTCCCAGCGCTCCCAGCAGGCCCAGGAGCCCCAGCCGACGCCGCGCGACGCTGACGATCACCTCACCAGTGGAACACGAGACGGACCCGCGTCGTTGACCCCGGTATGGCTACGACGGCACTGACCCCCGAGACCCACGACAACACCGTCCAGGACGGCATCGTCCTCATCGACTTCTGGGCGGAGTGGTGCGGCCCCTGCCGCCAGTTCGGACCGGTCTTCGAGCGCGTGAGCGAGGAGAACCCGGACGCGAAGTTCGTGAAGGTCGACACCGAGTCCGAGCCCGAGCTCGCCGCCCGCTACGGCGTGACGTCGATCCCGATGCTCGTGATCTACCGCGACGGCATCCCCGTGTTCGGCCAGCCGGGCGCCCTGCCCCAGCCGGCGCTGGAGGACCTGCTGCGTCAGGTGCGCGAGCTCGACATGGACCAGGTGAAGGTCGCCTACGAGCAGCAGCTCGCTGCGGCGCAGGCCGGTGGCAGCGGGCGCAAGCCGAGCACCGACCCGACGTCCTTCTGAGTCGCAGGCGCTGACGCGCCCGCAGAGTTACCGCACGCCCGAGGGCCCCGCCGATCCGGCGGGGCCCTCGCGCGTCAGCGGGCGGTCAGCTGTCGCCCGCGGCGGGTCCGCGCCGCGCACGGACCACAGCCTGCACGGCGGTGATCGCCAGCCAGGCACCGAGGAAGATCAGCCACGTGGACAGACCCCAGTCGCCGCCGTCCAGCGTGAGCGTGGCGACCACCAGGCCGACGACCACCGCGACGAGCCCGCCGAGCTGCTGCAGCGCCCAACGGCGCCAGGTCACTTGATGCACTTCTTGGTCCACGCGGCGAACACGAGAAGATCGTAGATGCTGTACGAGCCGCGGATCTTCATGCACCGCTTGTGCGCGATCCCGTAGTTGAGCGTGCGGACCATGGTCGACCACCGGCGCTTGACCAGGTAGCCGCACACGGCCTTGGCGGCCGCGTTGGGGATCTTGCCGCACACGGCGCTGACCACGGCGACCGTCGGCGCGCCGTAGCGATCGACGATCAGCTTGTTGCGCCACATGTCCGACCAGTAGTACTCGACGTACCAGACCGGGACCCCGTGGAACCCGAGGCTGTACTTCGGGTCGGCCACCACCGGGAAGGTCGCGCCGCGGGTGTCGACCACCTGGCGTAGCGTGCCGTCGGCCTGCAACCGGTAGTGGGTCGGCAGGCTGCGTCCGCGGGCGTCACGGGCCCACGGCGCGGCCACGGTGCCGACCACGGAGCGACCGTCGACGACGATCAGGCTCCCGTCGTCCGCGGGCTCGAGCTGGTGCCCCTTCGGCAGCGCGTTCGCGAAGTCGATCGTGGCCTGGGCGCCGCCGTGCGCCGCGTCGAGCACGGCGATGACCGACAGGTCGCGGGCCGAGCGGTGCACGAGCGTCGGCACCGGGTGGCCCTGCGCCGTGGCCGGTCGCACGGCGAGACCCGCCGTGGTCTCGGGCGCGGTCAGCGACCGCACGCCGTCACCGGTCACCGTCTCGGCCACGCGCGTGGCCGTCGCGAGCGCGTCCGGGCGTGGCTGGGTGAGTGGCCGCGCCTGCGCCGGCAGCGCGACCGTGGCGGTCACCGCGGTGGCCACCACGGCGGCGGCGAGCCCTCGCCAGGCGCCGAGCCTGGGTGTCGTCAACCTCATCGTTGCCCCTTCGTGAGCGGCGACCGCGCGGGTCGCGGCGCCGTGGCCCGGGACGCTAGGTGACAAGTGACAAACCAGACAATGCACCGTGTCGGAGGGGCTATCGCCGTCCGGAATGGCCGGACGCGGCGGGCGTTAGGCTCGCGCCGTGACCCAGACCGTCGAGCCCCGCCCGATCACCGACCGCGCCCGTCCGGACGTCGACCTCGCCGTGCTCGAGGAGGTCCAGCAGCGGGTGCTGTGGCTGAGCACCCGCATCGTCGACAGCGCGAACCGCGAGCGCCCGCACACCGACGGCGTGAAGGTCGGCGGTCACCAGGCATCGAGCGCCTCGATGGTGAGCGCGATGACGGCGCTGTACTTCTCGCACCTCGACGCCGCCGACCGGGTGAGCGTCAAGCCGCACGCGAGCCCGGTGTTCCACGCGATCCAGTACCTGCTCGGCAACCTCGACCGCTCGTACCTCACGCGGCTGCGTGACCGCGGCGGCCTGCAGTCGTACCCGAGCCGCACCAAGGACCCCGACGAGGTCGACTTCTCGACCGGTTCGGTGGGTCTGGGCGCCGCGGCGCCGCTGTTCGCCGCCGCCGTGCGCCGCTACGTCGACGCGCACTTCGGTGAGCGGCCGCGCTCGCGGTTCGTCGCGCTGCTGGGCGACGCCGAGCTCGACGAGGGCAACATCTGGGAGGCCGTGGCCGACTCGGCGACGGCGGGCCTGGGCAACGTCATGTGGGTCGTCGACTTCAACCGCCAGTCGCTCGACCGCGTCGTGCCGGGCATCCGCATCGACCAGTGGCGTTCGGCGTTCGAGGCCGCGGGCTGGCACGTGCTGGAGGTCAAGTACGGCCGCCGGCTGCAGCAGTTCTTCGACCGCCCGGGCGGCGAGGCGCTGCGGCGGTGGATCGACGCCATGCCCAACGAGCAGTACCAGTCACTGTTCGGCCTCACCGGGCCAGCGCTGCGCGAGCGCTTCCTCGACGGCGCTCCGGACGACGTCGCGCCGCTGGTGGCCGACGTCCCGGACGACGACCTGGGCGTGCTGGTCACCGACCTCGGCGGCCACGACCTGGGCGCGCTGCTCGAGGCCTTCACCGCCTGCGACGCCGAGACTACGCGCCCCAGCGTCGTGTTCGCCTACACCGTCAAGGGCTGGGGCCTGCCGATCGCCGGCAACCCGCGCAACCACTCGGCGCTGCTCACCGGCGAGCAGGTCGACACCCTGCGCGCCGAGATGGGCCTGGACGCCGCCACCGAGTGGGACCAGCTCGATCCCGCCAGCCCGGCCGGGCAGTGGGCCGGACGCCGAGCCCAGCAGCTGCGCCGTCCGCCGCGCTCGGCGAGCCTCGACGTCTCCGTGCCCGACGCCACCGGAGTGCGGGCCACCAAGCCCGTGTCGACGCAGGAGGTGTTCGGGCGCGTGCTCGTCGACCTCTCGCGCGACGCCGCGGTGGCGCCGTACCTCGTGACCACGGCGCCCGACGTCGCCACGAGCACCAACCTCGCGGGCTTCATCAACCGCACCGGCGTCTTCGCGCCCGAGCAGGTGCGGTCGTGGAACGAGGACCCGCTGCTCAAGTGGGCGCAGGGGCCGACCGGCCAGCACATCGAGCTGGGCATCTCGGAGATGAACCTGTTCCTGCTGCTCGGCCAGCTGGGCCTGTCGTGGGACCTGTCCGACCAGCCGCTGCTGCCGATCGGCACGGTCTACGACCCCTTCGTCTGCCGCGGGCTCGACGCGTTCATCTACGGCACCTACTCGGGCGCGCGCTTCCTCGTCGCGGGCACGCCGAGCGGCATCACGCTGGCGCCCGAGGGCGGCGCGCACCAGTCGACCATCACGGCCTCGATCGGCGTCGAGCTGCCGGGCGTGACGTTCATCGAGCCGGCCTACGCCACCGCGCTCGACTGGCTGATGTGCCACGCGGTGGGGCGCATGGCCGCCGGCTCCGCACCCACCACGAGCGCCGCGCCGGTCGACGACGGCGCCTACTACCTGCGGCTGTCGACCCGGCCGATCGAGCAGGCGCCGTTCGAGGCGGCGCGCCAGCGGCTGGGCGACGCGGTACTGCGCCGCCAGGTGCTCGCTGGCGCCTACCGCCTGCTCGACGCCCACGTGGAGCACCCCGAGCTGGCCGAGCAGCGGGCTCCGGTGGTGCAGCTCGTCGCGTCCGGCGCCGTGCTGCCCGAGGTGCTGCAGGCCTCGGCCGAGCTCGCCGACGAAGGCATCGCGGCGCACGTCGTCGACGTCACGAGCCTCGGCCGGCTCTACTCGGCCTGGCAGCGCACCCTGCGCCAGGGCGTCCGGACGGCCACCGCCCCCAGCCTGCCGGGCGCGCTGCGGACGGCGTTCGGCACCGAGCGCACGCCGCTGGTCACCGTGCACGACGCGGCGAGCCACGCGATGTCGTGGCTCGGCTCGGCGCTCGGCGCGCCCTGCGTGCCCCTGGGCGTCGACGAGTTCGGCCAGTCCGGTGACGTCGGCCAGCTCTACGAGCTGCACGACCTCACGCCGGGCAGCGTCGTCAACGCCGCGCTCGCGGCGTTGAGCCTCGGCTGAGGCGCCCGCCGCGATGACCACGCGTCCTGAGACGTCGCAGACGCTCGACCGCGGGCTGCAGCTGCTGCTGCTCCTGGCTGAGCACGACGGCGGCCGCACCGTCACCGAGCTGGCGACCGCGCTCGGGGTGGCGCGGCCCGTCGTCTACCGGTTGCTCGCCACGCTGGAGGGTCGGCACTTCGTCACCCGCACCGACGACGCCCGCGTGCGGCTCGGTTTGGGTGTGCTGGCGCTCGCGACGCGCGTGCAGCCCATGCTGCGCGAGGTGGCGACGCCGCTGCTGCGCTCGCTCGCCGACCAGGTCGGGGCCACCGCGCACCTCACGCTGGCCGACGGCGACGAAGGCCTGGCGGTGGTGGTGGTCGAGCCGCAGTGGACCCAGTTCCACGTCGCCTACCGGGTCGGCAGCCGCCACCCGCTGGAGCGGGGCGCGGCGGGTCGGGCGATCCTCGCCCAGCGTGAGGGTGCCGGAGACCTCGCCTCGAGCGACGGCGAGCTGCAGGAGGGCGCGCACGGCGTCTCGGTGGGCTGGCGGGTGGGCACGCTCGAGGGCTCCGTGGGCGTCGTCTCGCTGACCCCGCTCGACCCGGAGACGGTCGGGGCCGCCGTCCGGCACGCCGCCGCCACGCTGACCGCGCGGCTGGTCGCATGAGCACGCGCCGCGGCCTGTTCGTCGCCCCCTTCGACGCCCTGGCCGACCCGCGGGTCGTCGGCGACCTCGCGGCCGCTGCCGAGGCGGCCGGCTGGGGCGGCTTCTTCGTGTGGGACCACCTGCTCTACGGCGAGCGGGTCGAGGCCATCGCCGACGTCTGGACCTGCTGCGCCGCCGTCGCGATGCGCACGGAGCGGCTGTGGTTCGGCCCCATGGTCACGCCCCTGCCGCGACGCCGCCCGCAGGTGCTCGCCCGGCAGGCCGCCAGCCTGGCGGTGCTCTCCGGCGGCCGCTTCGTGCTGGGTCTCGGGCTCGGTGACGACTGGGTGGGGGAGTTCAGCGCCTTCGGCGACGAGGCCGACCCCCGCACCCGCGGCCGGATGCTCGACGAAGGCCTGGAGGTGCTGACCGGCCTGCTGTCCGGCCGGCCCGTGCACCACGAGGGCCCGCACTACAGCGCGCGCGACGTCCGGCTGCAGCCCGCGCCGCCGGTGCCGATCTGGCTGGCCGGCCGGTTCGGCAACCAGGCGCCGCTGCGGCGGGCGGCGCGGTACGACGGCTACTTCGTCATCGGCCTGGACGGGCCCGACGACCTCGACCCGGTGACCGCCGACCTGGCCCGGCACTCGCCGGCGTCCGGCTTCGAGCTCGTGGTCGACCTCACCCCCGACCAGGACGTCGCCCCCTGGCTCGACCGTGGCGCCACCTGGGTGCTCACGCGGATCGGGCCCTACGACCTCGACCTGGCCGAGGTGCGGCGGGTCGTCGAGGCCGGGCCGACCCGCTGAGTGGGCGCGACCCGGCGGCCCGGCTAGCGCGAGCCGGCGCGCACGAGCGGCAGGACGCGGTGCTCGACGACGGTCGCCAGGGCCATGACCGTCGAGGTGCGCACGATGTCCTCGTCGGCGACGAGGTCGTCGATCACCCGCTGGAGGTCGTCGTTGTCGCGGGCGACGAGCCGGCAGAGCAGGTCACCCTGGCCGGTGATGGTGTGCACCTCGAGCACCTCCGGGATCGCGGCGAGGTGCGCCGTCACGCGGTCGCGGCCGCCCTGGCGGATCTCGAGGTTGGCGAACGCCGTGACGCGGTAACCGAGCGCGGCCGGGTCGAGGGCGGGCGCGAACGAGCGGATCACGCCGCGGTCGACGAGGCGGTCGAGGCGGGCCTGCACCGTGCCGCGCGCGACGGCGAGCCGCCGGGCCGCCTCGAGCACGGGGATGCGGGGGGACTCGGTGAGCAGCTCGATGAGCCGGACGTCGAGCTCGTCGACCGCGGGCGTGGGCTCGGAGGTGGTCATGCTGCCCAGTATGGCGGCCTGATCTGTAGTCAGTGTGCGCAATCTGCCCAGCCGTTCGGCGTCCGGTTGCCCACAGTGCCCGAGTGGGGACACCCTCGTCGGCACACCCGCAGTCTCACCGAGGAGCGCCATGTCCACGCAGACGCCCGACCCGATCACCCTCACGCCCGACGAGCGCGCGGCCGAGCTCGACCTCGACCAGCTGAAGCAGCTCGTCGGCCTGGTCGAGTACGACGAGACCAAGGACCCGTTCCCCGTCACCGGCTGGGACGCCGTGGTGTTCGTCGTCGGCAACGCCACCCAGGCGGCGCACTACTACCAGTCGGCGTACGGCATGGAGCTCATCGCCTACAGCGGCCCTGAGACCGGCAACCGCGACCACCACGCGTACGTGCTGAAGAGCGGCTCGATCAAGTTCGTGCTCAAGGGCGGCGTCGCTCCCGACAGCCCGCTGCACGACCACCACCGCGCCCACGGCGACGGCGTCGTCGACATCGCCCTCGAGGTGCCGAACGTCGACAAGTGCATCGAGCACGCGCGCGCCATGGGCGCCACGATCGTCGAGGAGCCGCACGACGTCAGCGACGAGCACGGCACCGTGCGCCTGGCGGCCATCGCGGCGTACGGCGACACGCGCCACAGCCTGGTGCAGCGCAAGGACTACGGCGGTGTCTACCTGCCCGGCTACGTCGAGCGCACCGGCAGCTACGTCAAGCGCCCCGGCTCGCCGAAGCGGATGTTCCAGGCCCTCGACCACGTCGTCGGCAACGTCGAGCTCGGAAAGATGAACGACTGGGTCACCTTCTACAACAAGGTCATGGGCTTCGTGAACATGGCCGAGTTCATCGGTGACGACATCGCGACCGACTACTCGGCGCTCATGAGCAAGGTGGTCGCCAACGGCAACCACCGCGTGAAGTTCCCGCTCAACGAGCCGGCGATCGCGAAGAAGAAGAGCCAGATCGACGAGTACCTCGAGTTCTACCGCGGCCCGGGCGCCCAGCACCTCGCGCTGGCGACCAACGACATCATCGCCACGGTCGACGCCATGCGCACCGAGGGCGTGGAGTTCCTCGACACCCCGGAC
>JBQCES010000045.1:0-3896 GCA_051960055.1 Angustibacter sp.
AATCCGCTGGCACCGGCCGAGCTGGTCATCGACCACTCGGTGATCGCTGACCTGTTCGGCGGCCCGGACGCCTTCGCCGGCAACGTGGAGCTGGAGTACCAGCGCAACCGGGAGCGGTACCAGTTCCTGCGCTGGGGTCAGGGTGCCTTCGCCGACTTCAAGGTCGTGCCCCCGGGCACCGGCATCGTGCACCAGGTCAACATCGAGCACCTGGCCCGCACGGTCATGACCCGCGAGGTCGACGGCGAGCTGCGCGCCTACCCCGACACCTGCGTGGGCACCGACTCGCACACCACGATGGTCAACGGCATCGGTGTGCTCGGCTGGGGCGTGGGTGGTATCGAGGCCGAGGCTGCGATGCTCGGCCAGCCCGTGTCGATGCTCATCCCGCGCGTCGTCGGCTTCAAGCTCACGGGCGAGATCCCCGCCGGTGCCACGGCCACGGACGTCGTCCTCACCATCACCGAGCAGCTGCGCCGGCACGGCGTGGTCGGCAAGTTCGTCGAGTTCTACGGCGAGGGCGTCTCGGCCGTGCCGCTGGCCAACCGCGCCACGATCGGCAACATGAGCCCGGAGTTCGGCTCGACCTGCGCGATCTTCCCGATCGACGACGTCACCATCGAGTACCTGCGGCTCACCGGCCGCGACGACGCGCACGTGGCGCTGGTCGAGGCGTACGCCAAGGAGCAGGGCCTCTGGCACGACCCCTCGCGCGAGCCGCGGTTCAGCGAGCACCTCGAGCTCGACCTGTCGACGGTCGTCCCGAGCATCGCCGGCCCGAAGCGCCCGCAGGACCGCGTCGAGCTCTCCGCCGCCAAGGAGGGCTTCCGCGAGGTGCTGCCGGCGTACGTCACCCACCGCGACGGCGACGAGGTGCTGGGCGACAGCTTCCCGGCGTCCGACCCGCCCACGCCCGACACCCGGCTGCCCGAGAACGACGCCCCGGAGCACACCGGCAGCATCGACACGCGGCCTTCGCGCCCGACCCGCATCTCGCTCGACGGCCAGGACGTCGAGATCGACCACGGCGCGGTCGCGATCGCCTCGATCACCAGCTGCACCAACACGTCCAACCCGTCGGTGATGGTCGGCGCGGGCCTGCTGGCCAAGAAGGCCGTCGAGGCCGGGCTGGGCCGCAAGCCCTGGGTGAAGACGTCGCTCGCGCCGGGCAGCAAGGTGGTCACCGGTTACTACGACAAGGCCGGGCTCACGCCGTACCTCGAGAAGCTCGGCTTCTACCTGGTCGGCTACGGCTGCACCACCTGCATCGGCAACTCCGGTCCGATCATCGACGAGGTGTCGGCCGCGGTGAACGAGCACGACCTCGCCGTGACGTCCGTGCTGTCGGGCAACCGCAACTTCGAGGGCCGGATCAACCCGGACGTGAAGATGAACTACCTGGCGTCCCCGCCGCTGGTCATCGCCTACGCCCTGGCCGGCACGATGGACTTCGACTTCGAGCGCGAGCCGCTGGGCCAGGACGCCTCCGGTCAGGACGTCTTCCTGCGCGACATCTGGCCGACCCCGGCCGAGGTCGACGAGGTCATCGCCAGCGCGCTGAACAAGGAGATGTTCACCAGCGACTACGCCGACGTCTTCGCCGGTGACGAGCGCTGGCAGTCGCTGCCGACCCCCACGGGCGACACGTTCGAGTGGGACGGCGAGTCGACGTACGTGCGCAAGCCGCCGTACTTCGAGGGCATGCAGCGCGAGCCCGAGGCCGTGAGCGACGTGCACGGCGCCCGCGTGCTGGCCCTGCTGGGCGACTCGGTCACCACCGACCACATCAGCCCGGCCGGCTCCATCAAGGCCGACAGCCCGGCGGGTCGCTACCTGGCCGAGCACGGCGTCGAGCGGCGCGACTTCAACTCCTACGGCTCGCGCCGGGGCAACCACGAGGTCATGATCCGCGGCACCTTCGCCAACATCCGGCTGAAGAACCTGCTGCTCGACGGCGTCGAGGGCGGCTTCACCAAGAACCTGCTGACGGGCGAGCAGGACAGCATCTACGACGCCGCCATGGCGTACGCCGACGCGGGCGTCCCGCTGGTCGTGCTGGCTGGCAAGGAGTACGGCTCGGGGTCCAGCCGCGACTGGGCGGCCAAGGGCACGGCCCTGCTCGGCGTCAAGGTCGTCATCGCGGAGTCGTACGAGCGCATCCACCGCTCGAACCTCATCGGGATGGGCGTGCTGCCGCTGCAGTTCCCCGACGGCCAGAGCGCGAGCTCGCTGGGCCTCGACGGCACCGAGACGTTCGACGTCACGGGCATCGAGGACCTCAACAGCGGGTCGACGCCGCGCACCGTGAAGGTGACGGCGCGCAAGGAGTCGGGCGAATCGGTCGAGTTCGACGCGCGGCTGCGCATCGACACGCCGGGGGAGGCCGACTACTACCGCAACGGCGGCATCCTGCAGTTCGTCCTGCGCTCGCTCGTCGCCGGCTGAGGCCGGACGCGCTCCTCGTGGCGCGTTCCCCGCTCTGGGTCATCCGTGTCTTTCGGTCACCCTGGGTGGGGAGCGCGCCACGAGTCGTTGTGGGGTAAGCGTTCTCACCTGCCCAGTGCGGGCTCCGAGACCAATTTGTTGTTCCGAACCACTAGACGCGCGCCTCGCCAGACCATACGTTGTCGCCCACAACAATTACCGCGACGTCGCGTCCACGTGTCCTGCACGTGAACAGCGAGCGCAGGTCGAGGAGGCGGTCTTACGTGGTGAGCAAGCGCTACATGGCAGTGGCTGGGGCCCTGGGAGTGGCCCTGGCGCTGACGGCGTGTGGGAACAGCAGCAACGACAGCGGGTCGGGCAACGGCGGCACCAAGGCCGCGGCCAAGGGCAAGATCGGTGTCATCCTGCCCGACACGAAGTCCTCCGCCCGGTGGGAGTCCTCGGACCGCCCGACGCTGGAGAAGGCGTTCAAGGACGCCGGCGTCGACGCTGTCATCGACAACGCCCAGGGCGACAAGAGCCGGATGCAGACCATCGCCGACCAGATGCTCACGCAGGGCGTCACGGTGCTGGCGATCGTCAACCTGGACTCCGACTCCGGTGCGGCGATCGAGTCCAAGGCCAAGAAGCAGGGTGTCGCGACGATCGACTACGACCGTCTGACCCTCGGTGGCAGCGCGGACTACTACGTCTCGTTCGACAACAGCAAGGTCGGTGAGCTGCAGGGCCAGGGCCTCGCGGACTGCCTCGGCGACAAGAAGGCGAACATCGTCTACCTGAACGGCTCGCCGACCGACAACAACGCGACCCTCTTCTCGCAGGGTGCGCACTCGGTGCTCGACAAGATGTCGAACTACACCAAGGTCGCCGAGCAGGCCGTTCCCGACTGGGACAACGTCAAGGCCGGCACGATCTTCGAGCAGATGTTCACCCAGGCCGGCGGCAAGATCGACGGCGTCCTGGCGGCCAACGACGGCCTCGGCAACGCGGCCATCGCGATCCTGAAGAAGAACAAGCTCGCCGGCAAGGTCCCGGTCACCGGCCAGGACGCGACCGTCCAGGGCCTGCAGAACGTGCTCGACGGCAGCCAGTGCATGACGGTCTACAAGTCCGCCAAGGAGGAGGTCGGCGCGCTCGCTCAGCTCGCCATCGCCCTCACCAAGGGCGAGAAGCCGTCGGCCACGGGCACCACGCGTGACGAGACGGGCAAGCGCGACGTCCCGTCGGTGCTGCTGACGCCGAAGGCCATCACCCGCGACTCGGTGAAGGACGTCGTCTCCGACGGCGGCCAGAGCAAGGCCGACGTCTGCACCGGCAACTACGCCGAGCTCTGCACGAAGTACGGCGTCTCCTGACGCGCTGAGCCGGTCGGGGCGCGGGGCGCGGGGGCCCCCGGCCCGCCGCGGGGCCCCGCTTTTGGGTGGACCCGAAAGAGGCGCCCCCGGGGCCAC
>JBQCES010000046.1:0-6161 GCA_051960055.1 Angustibacter sp.
CGGGCCAGGCTCTCTCCCGCGGACTCGGCCCGGCCGTCGGCCAGCGGGAGCACCCGCGACGCCGCTCGGGCACCCGGCCAGTCCATCCCGGCCTCGAGCTGGCGGCGCAGGTCGTCCGACGTCGCCCCGCGGCGCAGTGCGGCATCGGCCACGACGAGGGCGGACCCCGTCGAGGCCACGCGCGCGACGTCGAAGGCGGTGCGCGGGAGGCTCAGCACCGGGAGGTCACCGGCGGAGGTGAGGTCGTGTCGAAGCACGGATCCCATGTGATGCCACACCTTCGACTCGTGCCGCCCGCTGCCCTCACCGTCCAGGTGCGTCACGTGCACCTCGCTGAGGTCGAGCTCGTGCAGGGGGAGGTCGTGCAGCACGGCCGCGGTGGTGTGGCTGAACGCGTGGCTCGCCTGCAAGGTGAGCTGGGCGGCCCGGGCGTCGAGCACGTGGAGCTCCGCGCCGTCGCTCGTGTCATGCACCTCCCGCGTGGTGTAGGCACCGCGGCGCAGCCGCACCCACTCGCCGCGCGCCACGCGGCCGGTGATTTCGCGGTGAGTCAGGCCGGCGGCGACGGCTTGGGCGGTGCTGAACACCGACTTCTGCTTCACGAAGGCAGACGACAGGGACGGCGGGAGCTCGATCGAGGCGGTGCGCATCGAGGCAGCGTGTCGGTGGGAGGGCCCGGACCGCCGTCCGGTGGCTCGTGCCTGTGGACAAGTCAGCGGCCCGTCGTCCCTGTGGACGACGGGCCGCTTGGCTTGTCAAGGGTTCACTCCGGTTGTCGAGGGGTGCAACCCACGGCAAGCGGCGTGTCACCCACAGAACGTGATCAGCGGGCCAAAGCGCGGCACCTCAGCGCTGGCGCTGCCCCGCGCTGCGCAGGTGCTGGCAGGCCTCGACGACGCGCGCGGCCATGCCCGCCTCGGCCGCCTTGCCCCACGCCCGCGGGTCGTACAGCTTCTTGTTGCCGACCTCGCCGTCGACCTTCAGCACGCCGTCGTAGTTGGTGAACATGTGGGCGGCGACCGGCCGGGTGAAGGCGTACTGGGTGTCGGTGTCGACGTTCATCTTCACGACGCCGTAGTCGACGGCGGCGGCGATCTCCTCGGCCAGCGAGCCGGAACCGCCGTGGAACACCAGGTCGAACGGCTTGGAGCCCTCGGGCAGACCCTTGGCCTTCGTGACGGCGTCCTGCGCCTGCTTGAGGATCTCGGGTCGCAGCTTGACGTTGCCCGGCTTGTACACGCCGTGCACGTTGCCGAAGGTCAGCGCCGTCATGTAGCGGCCGTTCTCGCCCAGGCCGAGCGCCTCGGCCGTGGCGAGCGCGTCCTCGGGCGTGGAGTAGAGCTTGTAGTCGATCGCGCCGACGACGCCCTCCTCCACGCCACCCACGACGCCCACCTCGATCTCGAGGATGATCCGCGCGGCCGCGGCCTGCTCGAGCAGCTCGCGGGCGATCTGGAGGTTCTCCTCGACCGGCACGGCCGAGCCGTCCCACATGTGCGACTGGAACAACGGCTGCTCACCGCGGTCGACGCGCTCCTTCGACACCGCGAGCAGCGGGCGGACGTAGCTGTCGAGCTTGTCCTTCGGGCAGTGGTCGGTGTGCAGCGCGATCTGGACGTCGTAGTGCTTGGCGACCTCGTGCGCGAAGGCCGCGAGCGCCACCGCGCCGGTGACCATGTCCTTCACCGTGGAGCCGGAGAGGTACTCGGCGCCGCCGGTGGAGATCTGGACGATGCCGTCGCTCTCGGCCTCGGCGAAGCCGCGCAGCGCTGCGACGAGCGTCTGCGACGACGTCACGTTGATGGCCGGGTACGCGAACGAGCCGGCCTTGGCGCGGTCGAGCATCTCGGCGTAGGACTCGGGCGTGGCGATGGGCATGGACGCTCCTCGGGTGTCGCTCAGCGGGACCTGCGGCCAACCTCCCGGCTCGCGCGCGGTCGCGTGGATGCCGTGGGTTGCGGGCGCTTGCCGCGGGTGGCACCCCTCGGCAAGCGGCGTGTCACCCACTCAACGTGATCAACGGGACGGCGACGGGCGAGGGAGCGGGGGTCAGCGGGAGAGGACGTCGGCGAGCTTGCGGCAGGCGATCTGCACGGGGTCCCACACGGGCGAGAACGGCGGCGCGTACGCGAGGTCGGCCGCGGCGACGTCGTGCGCCCCGAGCCCCGACCACAGCGCCATGGCGGCGATGTCGATCCGCTTGCCCGCTCCCCGGCCGCCCACGATCTGGGCGCCGAGCAGGCGCCCGGTGCCGCGCTCGCCGAGCACGCTCACCGTGACCGGGTCGGCCTCGGGCATGTAGCCGGACGCCGTGGTCGACTCCACGGTGACCTGCTCGACGTCCCAGCCGTGTCGGCGCGCCCAGTCGGCGAGCACACCCGTGCGCGCCACCTCGGCGTCGCCGGCCCGCGTGATCGCGGTGCCCACGGAGCCGGCGAAGCGTGCCGAGCCGCCGCCGATGTTGGTGCCGGCCACCCGGCCGGCCTTGTTGGCGTGCGTGCCGAGCGGCGTGTACCAGTACTGCTCGAGCACGCGGTCCCACACCTCGCAGCAGTCGCCGGCCGACCACACGCCGTCGGCGACGCGCTGGGTGTGGTCGGGCACCAGACCTCCGTGGTCACCCACCCGCAGACCGGCGGCGGTGGCGAGCCCGACGCGCGGCCGCACGCCCACCGCGAGCGCCACGACGTCGGCGCGGTGCTCCTGGCCGCCGATGCAGGCGGTGGTCAGCTCGCCGGCGCGTGCCTCGACCCCCTCGACCTCGGTGCCGCACACCACCTCGACGCCGAGCTTCTCCAGCCCCTGGCGCACGAGCGCACCCATCGCGGGGTCGAGCGACGACGACATCGGCTCCTCACCGCGCGTCACGAGCAGCGTCTCGACGCCGCGCCGGGCGAACGCCTCGGCCGCCTCGACGCCGATGAACCCGCCCCCGACGACGATCGCGCGCCGAGGCGGCTCGCCGTCGCGTCCGGCCAGCAGCGCGCGCCAGGTGGCGCCGTCGTCCAGCGTCTTGACGGGGTGGACGCCGGGCAGCCCGCGCGCCCAGTCGGGCCACACCTCGGCGGCGCCGGTGGCAATGAGGACGTCGTCGAAGCCGACGCGGTCGGTGCCGCCGTCGAGGGCCCGCACGGCGACCTCGCGGCGGTCGAGGTCGAGCTCGGTCACCTCGGTGCGCAGCCGCAGGTCGATGCCGTTGGCGCGGTGCTGCTCAGCGGTGCGGGCCACCAGTGCGCCCTCGGAGGCGACGTCCCCGGCGACCCAGTAGGGAACCCCGCACTGGCTGTACGACGTGTGCTCGCTGCTCTCGAACGCGATCACCTCGAGCTGCTCCCCGCGCGCGGCCGCCACCCGCAGGGCCTGGCTCGCTGCGCTCATGCCGGCGGCATCGGCGCCGATCACCACCAGCCGCCGCACGCCGCCCCTGCCCGCCGTCCGAGTCGTGCCCGCGACGCTAGCGTCCGGGCTGCCACGATGGGCTCATGAGCACCCCCAAGCCGGTCGACTGCTGGCTCACCGACATGGACGGCGTCCTCGTGCACGAGCAGCACCCGATACCCGGCGCGAGCGACTTCATCGAGGCGCTGCGGTCGTCCGGCCGGCGGTTCCTCGTGCTCACCAACAACTCGATCTACACGCCACGCGACCTGCGGGCCCGCCTCGCGCGCAGCGGCATCGACCTGCCCGAGGAGTCGATCTGGACGTCGGCCCTGGCCACCGCGCAGTTCCTCGACACCCAGCGGCCGGGCGGTACGGCGTACACGATCGGCGAGGCGGGGCTCACGACGGCGCTGCACGACGTCGGCTACGTCCTCACCGACCGTGACCCCGACTACGTGGTGCTGGGCGAGACGCGCACGTACTCGTTCGAGGCGATCACCCGGGCGATCCGGCTGATCGAGGCGGGCGCGCGGTTCATCGCCACCAACCCCGACCCGAGCGGGCCGTCGGCTGAGGGGTCGCTGCCGGCCACCGGGTCGGTCGCGGCGCTGATCTCGCGGGCCACGGGCGTCGAGCCGTACTTCGTGGGCAAGCCGAACCCGCTCATGATGCGCAGCGCGCTCAACCGGCTCGACGCGCACTCGGAGTCGACCGTGATGGTGGGCGACCGCATGGACACCGACATCGTGAGCGGCCTGGAGGCGGGCCTGCGCACCGTGCTGGTGCTCAGCGGCTCGACGCGCGCGGAGCAGGTCGAGCGGTTCCCCTACCGGCCCACGCGGGTCGTCGACTCCGTCGCCGACCTCGTGTCGCTGGTGGAGGAGCTCGCCCCCAGCCCCTGACCACCCCACCTCCCCCCGGCGTGATCATGCACGGCAGCGCAGGTCAGGGCCGACGCAGTTGCGCCGGCGTGCATGATCACGGGCGGGAAAGGGGTCAGAGCAGGGTGGGGTCGGCCTCGACCACGCCGTCGGCGTGCACCGCGAGCGCCGCGTAGCCCACCTGACGGCTGACCCACTCGACGGCGTCAGGGCCGCGCACGAAGGCCGCCGTCGCGAGCACGTCCGCCCACATCAGCGACTCTCCCACCACCGTGACCGCCAGCAGGGACGCTGGACGCCCACCGTCGCGCGGGTCGACCAGGTGCGCCCCACGGGCCGCCGTGCCGGACGTCGCCACCGCCCCCACCGAGCGCTCGACCACGAAGAGGATCCGCGAGCGGTCGCGCGGGTCCTCGATGCCGATCCGCCAGCCCCGCGGCGCCTGCCCACCGACGACGACGTCGCCCCCGGCGTTGAGCGAGTACGCGAGCCCGGGCACGGCGTCGAGCACGCGTGCCGCCCGGGCGGCGGCCCAGCCCTTCACCAGACCCGACGGGTCGAGCACGCGGCGCCCCTCGGCGTCCGGCAGGTAGGCGTCGAAGAGGCCGCCGGTGCGCTCGCGCGCGAGGTCGCACAGCCGCAGCACCTCGTGGACATCGGGCGAGGCGTCGGCGAGGTCGAGCCGGCCGTCGCGCAGCCGCATGACCTCGCTGTCGTCGCGGTAGGTGGTGAACCGCCCGTCGGCCTCGTGCAGCACCGCGAAGGCGTCGGCCACCGCGCGCTGGGTCGCCGGGCTCTCGGCCTCGGGCCCGTCGAGGTGCAGGCTGACCGGCAGCCCCATCACCTGCTCGACGACGGCGCGGCGGGTCACGCGTCAGCCCAGGTGCGCGGCGTCGATGGCCGACTGCAGCGACTGCAGGTAGCCGTCGCTGGTGACCGTCGCGCCCGACACGGTGTCGATCTGGGCACTCTGCGCCTGCACCACCTCGGAGTTGAGCACCGGCACGGCGTAGGAGTTGATCTCCTGGTCGCGGGGGTTGCCCTGCGGCACCTGGACGACGTCCGCCGCCGTGATCTTCCCGCCTGACACCGTGATCTGCACCTGCACCGGGCCCCAGCGGGTCTGCACGGTGTCGCCGGTGAAGGTGCCGCCGGTGACCGAGCCGCCCGAGCCGGACGTCGCACCCGACGCGCTCGGCGCCGTCCCGGCGAGCCCGACCGGACTGGCCGCACTGCTGCCCGTGGCCAGGGACGCCCCGCGCGAGGTCGGGTAGACGAACAGCGCCGTGATGCCGAAGGCCGTGGCCCCGGCCGCGCCGAGCAGCCGGCGGCGCGACACGCCCCGCTCGCGGGCAGCGGCGGCAGCGGGGTCGTAGCTCACCATGAGAAGCGCTCCAGGTGGATGTGGTGGTCGGGGACGCCCACCGAGCGGGCGGCGTCACGGGCGGCGAGCATCCAGGGCTCGGCGCCGCAGAGGTAGACGTCCTGGTCGGCGATGTCGGGCACGAGCCGTAGCAGCGCCTGGGCGTCGGAGAGGTGCTTGGCCTGGTCGGGCAGCCAGGTGTCGCGGCCGGGGATGCGGGGGCCGAGCACCCACAGCAGCCGCACGCCGCGCTCGCGGCCGATCGCCTCGAGCTCCTCACGCAGCACCAGGCCGCGCTCGTCGGAGGCCCGGAAGATCAGGGTGAGGTCACCCGGGGCGGCGTCGAGGTCGTCGAGCAGCGCGCGCAGGGGCGTGATGCCGATGCCGGACGCCATCAGCGTCACCTTCGGCCGCAGCCGCTGCTCAGCCGTCAGCCGGCCGTAGGGGCCCTCGACGAGCACGCGGGTGCCCGGCCGCAGCCGCGCCAACCGCGCAGTGCCGTCGACCTCGCGCACCGTGATCCGCAGGGTGTCGCC
>JBQCES010000047.1:0-2611 GCA_051960055.1 Angustibacter sp.
TCCCGTTGATCACGTTCAGTGGGCGACACACCGCTTGTCGAGGGTTGCACCCCTCGACAACCGCACGGATCCCTCGACCAGGCCCCGCGCCTAGAGTTGGTGCCGTGAGCCTGCCCCCGCTCGTCGAGCCCGGTCCGCCCCTCGACCGCGAGCAGGTGGCGCGGTACGCCCGCCACCTGCTCATCCCGGACGTCGGCGAGCTGGGCCAGCGCCGCCTGACGGGCGCCCGCGTCGCCGTCGTCGGCGCGGGAGGGCTCGGCTCGCCCGCGCTGCTCTACCTGGCCGCGGCCGGCGTCGGCACCATCGGCGTCATCGACCCGGACGTCGTCGAGGCCTCGAACCTGCAGCGCCAGGTCGTGCACGGCGCGAGTGACGTCGGACGCCGCAAGGTCGACTCCGCCGCCGACGCCATCGCCGAGGTCAACCCGCTCGTGCAGGTGGTGCGCCACCCGGTGCGGCTCGACTCGAGCAACGCGCTGGAGGTGCTGGCGGGCTACGACCTCGTCGTCGACGGCACCGACAACTTCGCCACCCGCTACCTGGTGAACGACGCGTGCGTGCTGCTCGGCGTGCCCTGCGTGTGGGGGTCGATCTACCGCTTCGACGGCCAGGTGAGCGTGTTCTGGGGCGGCCACGGGCCGTGCTACCGCTGCCTGTTCCCCGACCCGCCGCCCCCGGGGAGCGTGCCGTCGTGCGCCGAGGGCGGAGTGCTCGGCCTGCTCTGCGCGGCCATCGGTGCGGCGCAGGGCACCGAGGTGGTCAAGCTGATCGTCGGCATGGGCGAGCCGCTGCTCGGCCGGCTGCTCGTGCACGACGCCCTGCGGGCGAGCTGGCGCGAGCTGCGGGTGCGCCCCGACCCGCAGTGCCCGGTGTGTGGCGACCACCCCACCATCACCCGCGAGACCGGGCTCATCGACTACGAGCAGTTCTGCGGCCTGCCGCCCGAGCCCGAGCAGCGCGACGGCGCGCTCGTGGCGCCCACCGAGCTGGCCGCGCTGCTCGCGGCCCGCGAGCGCGGCGAGGCCGATCTCGTGCTGGTCGACGTCCGGGAGCCGGGGGAGCGGGCCATCGTGTCGATCCCGGGCGCGGTGGCGGTGCCGCGCGCGGCCTTCGACACCGGCGAGGCGTTCGAGCAGATCCCGTTCGACCGGCCCGTGGTGCTGCACTGCCGCTCCGGCGTGCGGTCGGCCGCGGCGCTCGACCTGCTGCGCGCGGCCGGCCACCCGGACGCCCGGCACCTCGACGGCGGGGTGCTGGCCTGGGTCGAGCAGGTCGACCCCAGCCTGCCCACCTACTGACCTGAAACCGTCCCGTTGATCACGTTCAGTGGGCGACACTCCGCTTGCCGAGGGTTGCATCCCTCGACAAGCGGACGAAAGCCTCGACAAGCGGGCTAGCTGGCGCAGGCCTGCTTCAGCGCGTTGACGGCCTTCGCGGTGGCCGCCTTGCCGGTCTCGGAGTCACCGATCGTCTGCAGCGGGTCGGTGTACTGCTTCGGGACGCCGGCCTGCTCGGCCACCGAGGCGATCGAGGCCACCGCGGCGCGCTCGTTCGCCGAGACCTGCCCGTCGGCGAGCGGCCCGGAGCCGCGGGTGAGCCCGCACGCCTGCTTCACGGCCTCCTGCTGCGCCTTGCTGCGCAGCGAGTCGGCGGCCTGGATGGCGGCGTCCGAGGCGGCGGAGCGGGCGGCGTCCTCGGCCTGGCTGCAGGCGGTGAGCGGCAGCCAGCCGAGGGCGAGGGCGGTGGTCACGGCGAGGAGTCGGCGAGGCACGCCCGCAGTCTGGCACGGCAGACTGGGCGCCGTGCCCGACGAACCCAGCGACCTCGACGACTTCGCCGCGCGCGTCCTGGACGTCGTCGACCAGGTGCCGCCGGGCCAGGTCGTCACCTACGGCGACATCGCGGAGTACCTCGGTGACGGCGGCCCGCGGCGGGTCGGGGCGGTGATGTCGCGCCACGGCAACGCGGTGACCTGGTGGCGCGTGCTGCGGGCCGACGGCAGCCCGCCGCCCGGCCTCGAGCGGGAAGCGCTGGAGCACTACCGCACCGAGGGGACGCCCCTGCGCGCGTCGGGCCAGCGCGTCGACCTCGACCGCGCCCGCTGGGCCGGCTGACCCGCCGGGTCGTTCCACCGGCCTGTCGGAGCCCTGTGATGGGATCGCCAGCGTGACCCAGAGCCCCCTGCGTGAGCGCGCCGAGCCGGTGCTCGTGCTGCGCCGCGAGCGGCTCGGCCCGACGCCGCGCACGCTGGACGCCGAGCAGCTGGCTGTCGTCGAGCACCGCGGCAGCGCACTCAGCGTCATCGGCGCCCCCGGCTCGGGCAAGACGACGACGCTCGTGGAGGCCGTGGCGCACCGCGTCGAGCACGACGGTCTCGACGCCGGCGCGGTGCTGGTGCTCGCCCCGACGCGGCTGGCGGCGGCCCGGTTGCGCGAGCTGGTGACCGGCAGGCTGGCCGTGACGGTGCGCGAGCCGCTGGCCCGCACGCCCCAGTCGTGGGGCGTGGGGGGGGTGCGCCCGGCGGCGGGGGGCGGCGGTGAGCCGGCGCCCCCCCGGCTCAACGGGGCGGGGCAGGACGTCGGGGGGGGCGGGCGGCGGGGCGGCCCCGCCG
>JBQCES010000048.1:0-6389 GCA_051960055.1 Angustibacter sp.
TCACCTGTGCCGTCCGGTGAGCCGTCGTCGGCGACCAGCACGTCGGCGGTCGGCACGGCGGTGCGCACTCGCCCGACGATCGGCTCCAGGTTGTCGCGTTCGTTGTAGGTCGGGATGACGACCAGCACGCGCCCGAGCCGAGAGCCCGCAGGCCCGTTCTCAGCGTCCGACGTGGTCACCCTGCCTCCGCGTGCTCGACGGCCCGTGGGACGACGGGGGCGTCGTCCGAACCCGAGCGTATCCGTCGCCGCCTTGGGCCCAGCACGAGCACGCCCAGCCCACCCAGCAGCGACAGGACCAGCTCGACCCACGAACCCAGGTGGTCGGCCAGGGTGAGCGCGGTGCGACGTGGCAGCTGCGCCTCGAGCACGGCCGGGGTGAACAGCCGGCTGCTGCGTACCACCCGCCCGTCGGGCTCGATGAGCGCGCTCACCCCGACCGTGGAGACGTGGGCGACCGCCCGGCCGTGCTCCATGGCGCGCAACCGCGACATCGCCAGCTGCTGCACCGCCTCGTCGGTGTAGCCGAACGTCGCGTTGTTGGTCTGGACGACCAGCAGGTCGGCTCCCCCGCGCACGGTGTCGCGCACCAGGTCGTCGTATGCCACCTCGAAGCAGATGGCGACGCCCGCCGTCACCGGTCCCAGGCGCAGCACACCCGGGTCACGGCCGGGAGCGAAGTCCCGGCGCACGAGGTCGACCTTGTCGCTGAAGCGCCGGAAGAACGATCGGTACGGGATGTACTCGCCGAACGGCACCGGGTGGCGCTTGGCGTACATCGCGCCCGGCCCCTCGCCGGGGGTCCAGACGATGGACGCGTTGGTGAGGCGGTCTGCGGGGCGCTGCAGGACGGCACCGACCAGCACCGGGACGCCGATCGTGTCGACGGAGTCGTCGATCACCTGGCGGGCGTCGACCTGCTCGAAGGGGTCGAGGTCGGAGGAGTTCTCCGGCCAGACGACGACGTCCGGGCGCGGGGCCTGACCGGTGCGGACCCGCTGCGCCAGGGCGTAGGTGCCGCGCGCGTGGTTGTCGAGCACGGCCCGGCGCTCGGCGTTGAAGTCCAGCCCGGGCTCGGGGACGTCGCCTTGGACGCCGGCCACCCGCACCGGGGTGCCGGACGTCGGCAGCGGGACGGCGAGACCCACGAGCCCCAGTGCGACCGCCGCGGCAGCGGGCGGGGCCAGCCGACGGCCGCGTCCCCGCCGGGGGCCGAGCGGCGGCAGCGCCACTGCCACCAGCCACGCCAGGGCGGCCGCCGCCGCCGCGACGGCGAAGCTCACGAGCGGAAC
This sequence comes from Angustibacter sp., assembly GCA_051960055.1. Lineage (GTDB taxonomy): Bacteria > Actinomycetota > Actinomycetes > Actinomycetales > Angustibacteraceae > Angustibacter. The sequence continues at coordinate 1,292 of JBQCES010000048.1, forward strand.
CCCTCCCCAGGCGGCGAGGTGGCCGAAGGGTGAGTCGGCCTGCGAGAAGCCCAGGCGCCCCCACGGGAAGCCGCCGAACGGCGTGCGGTCGCGCAGCGCCTCCTGGGCGGTCCACACTCCGCCGACCGCGGCCGTGGCGAGCAGGTTGCGTCGCGTCGACCAGCGAGCTCTCGGTGCCACGACGGCGACCGCGACGCTCGACAGCGCGACGTACGCCGCCTCGAGCGTCGCCAGGGCGAGCCAGGGCAACGCGCCGACGTACACGCCGCTCCACTGCAGAAGCGGCACGAAGAAGGCCAGGCCGTAGAGCAGGCCGAGCCCGGCAGCCGGGCCGGAGCGTCGGCCCGCGAGCGCGATCACCCACAGCGCCGGGCCCAGCACCGCGAGCGGCCACCACCCGGGATCAGGGAACGCCCAGCGAGTGAGCAGACCGGCCACCACGACCTGGGGCACCGCGACCGCGAGCGGTACGGGCGCTCGACGTCCAGAGTCCACCCGACCACGCTACCTGGCACTGGCTGCGGACATGGGTCGGGCCCGCCACGCCGTTGGGGCCACCGCCGGCCCCGTTGGCTGCGAGGTCGACCGGCGTTGTCTACTAGGCGATGCGGGCCCGTCCGTCCACCCCGGACAGGGGTGGGGGTGATCGGGTGCCTGGTTGTGCGAGTCCGGCTGGGCAGCTGCCGGCCCTCTGGTCCCTGACGCTCCCCCCTGCTGCTGCGGCGGCTGGCCGCTGGCGGTGGTGTCACCGTGGTTCGTCTGCCGTGGTGGACGACGGGACAGGAACATACTCAGCGCCCGCTGCCTGTCAACCGTCCTCTGACCTGCGGCGACGCAGAGTCGTTGCAGGTCAAGCGGTTCGTGGGCGCGCGCAGAAAACCTCGCGGATCGCGCCCGCGCTCGGCGTGTCCCCCGGCGACACGCCGAGCGACGCCGTCAGGCGTCCGCCGGCGGGACGACGACCGTGCCCCGAGCGCGGGTGGCGACGAGCGGTGGCTCGAGCACCTCGGCGCGCGACTCCCCCAGGTCGCTGCGCCCCCGACAGACCACGCGCACCTCGAAGTCCAGCTCGCGGCTGCGCCGGCCGGTGCGCACGACCTTCGCCTCGATCTCCAGCACGTCGCCCGCGCGCACCGGCGCCAGGAACTGCACGTCGGAGTACGAAGCGAAGAGACCTTCGTCGCCGTCCGTGCGGATGCACACCTCGGTGGCGACGTCGCCGAAGGCCGCGAGGGAGTAGGCGCCGTCGACCAGGTCGCCGGCGTAGTGCGCGTGCGAGTAGGGCACGTAGCGCCGGTGGGTGACGACCAGGCCGGTGTGGTCGGTGCTCATGCGGACTTCCTCTCGCGCAACGGGTTCGTGGGGGGTAGCAGCGCGTGCACGAGGTACGACGCGACCTCGCCGGGGGTGGTCCCCTTGCCGAACACGCGGTCGACGCCCAGCTTCTCAGCCGCTCGCTCGTCGAATCGAGGGCCGCCCACGACGAGCAGCGGCCGCTTGCCCGCCGGGTACGCCTCACGGAACGCCGCCGACATCTCGGTGGTGTTGTGCAGGTGCGCGTCGCGCTGGGTCACGACCTGCGAGACCAGGACGGCGTCGGCCTTCTCGGCCCGCGCCCGCTCCACCAGGTCGGGCACGAGCACCTGGGCGCCGAGGTTCACGACCCGGATCTCGGAGTAGTACTCCAGGCCCTTCTCGCCCGCGAAACCCTTGATGTTGAGGATCGCGTCGATACCGACGGTGTGCGCGTCGGTGCCGATGCACGCGCCGACGACGACGAGGGGGCGGCGCAGCCGCGACTTGACGGCCCCGTTGACCTCCTTGGCCGACAGGAGCGGGTACTCGCGCTCGACCACGTCGACGGCCGACAGGTCGACCAGGTGGTGCACCGAGCCGTAGACCACGAAGAACGTGAAGCTCGGCCCCATCGCCTTGGCGTGCACCACCATCGCGGGCTCCAGGCCCATCTTGGCGGCGAGCTGCAGCGCGGCGCCCTCGGCTCGCTTGTCATGCGGCACCGGCAGCGTGAACGACAGCTGCACCATGCCGTCGCCCGTGGTGTCGCCGTACGGGCGCACGATGCGCTTGCCCTCGGATGGCTCGCCGTGGCCGTGGTAGGCGCTCATGGCCTCGCTGCTCATCGCGTCGCACCCTCTTCCAACAGGTCGCTCGCCGGGTTGTAGTAGCCGTCGGCGCGCCGGGGCACACCGTCCAGGCCCTTGCCGGCGTCGGCGGGCCGCTTCATCAGGCCGAACGTGCCGTCACCGATGGCGTTCAGCATGCCGTCGTCGACGATGCGCTCGAGCAGCTCGACCGCCTCCGACAGCACCTGCCGGGCCCGGGTCTGGATAAACCCGTCGGTCGGCGGGTGGAAGTCCTCGGTGAGCCCGCCCGCGGCGTCCAGGACGTAGCGCACGTTCTGCAGCGCGAGGTCGCGGTCGGACAGGAACGGCGTCACGACCGCCTCGGTCATCATGCCGACCAGCAGGATGCCCTGCCCGGTCATGGTGCCGACGAGGTTGAAGAAGCCGTCGAGCAGGTACCCGCGGAACACGTCGCCGGTCATGTGCTTCGTCGGGGGCATCCACTTCAGCGGAGCGTCCGGGAAGAGCGTGCGGGCCAGCAGGGCGTGGGCCAGCTCGAGCCGGAACGACTGCGGCACCTCGGGGTTGATCTCGAACGCGTGGCCCAGACCCAGCTGCCAGTCCTCGAGGCCCGCCTCCTTGGCGAAGTACTCGTTCATCAGCTGGCTCACCGTGACGGTGTGCGCCGCCTCGACGGCGTCGGCGGTGGTGAGGTAGTTGTCCTCGCCGGTGTTGATGATGATCCCGGCCCGGGCGTGCACCTGGCGGCTGAAACGCTGGTCGACGAAGGTGCGCACCGGGTTGATGTCGCGAAAGAGGATCCCGTACATCGAGTCGTTGAGCATCATGTCGAGCCGCTCGAGGCCCGCGAGGGTCGCGATCTCGGGCATGCACAGACCCGAGGCGTAGTTGGTGAGTCGCACGTACCGGCCGAGCTCCTTGCCGACGTCGTCGAGCGCCGCCCGCATCAGGCGGAAGTTCTCCTGCGTCGCGTACGTGCCGGCGTAGCCCTCGCGCGTCGCGCCCTCGGGCACGTAGTCGAGCAGGCTCTGCCCGGTGGAGCGGATCACCGCGATGACGTCGGCACCCTCACGGGCGGCGGCCTGGGCCTGGGGGATGTCCTCGTAGATGTCGCCCGTCGCCACGATCAGGTAGATCCACGGGCGTCGGGGCGCGTCACCGAGCCGGGTGATGAGGCGGTCGCGCTCAACGCGCCGCTTGTCGATCGTGCGGATACCGGCCGACGCCGCGCGCCGCGACGCAGTGGCCGCCCGCCGCGCGTCACGCCCCTCGGGCAGTCGGAAGTCGACGGCGCCCGCGCTCGCCTTCTGCGCGAGCGTCAGCAGGTCGGGTGCCTCGCCACGGGCGAGCGCGTCCCAGACCGGCAGCGCGACGCCGTGCTCGAGGCCGACCTGGCCGCGCACCGCGTCGACGAGGTGGTTGACCCACGGGACGCGCTCGGCGTCGGCTCCGGCGAGCCCGGCCAGGCGCAGCAGGGCACGCTCGACCGACACGGTCGTGTGGGTGCGGGCGAGCTTGACGACGGGCGCGCCGGCCTTCTTGGCGAGCCGGCGGGCCGTGCGGACGACCTGCGGGTCGAGCTCGAGGACAGGGTGGGAACGACGAGACACGACGCGAGATTAGCAGCGTGACGGGCGATCCTTCGGCCTCATCGCTCTGACGCGGGAAGATTCACGGCGCTGCTGAGCCTGTGGATGACCGCCGAGGCTCATCGCCGGGACTCGGCAGACTCGACGCATGACCTCGATGACACCTTCGCCGTCCATCCGCACGCAGGCCGACCTCACCGCCATGTGGCAGGCCATGCCCTCACCGCAGCCGGCGGAACCCCTGAGCGTGGCCCTCGCCTTCCTCGACGCCGACGGCGACCGATCCCCTGCGCTGCTCTGCGTCGACGGCGTTCCGCCGCAGCCCGAGGCCGCGGCCGGCGAGTACTTCGCCCAGCTGGTGAGTCAGGTGCAGGAGCAGACCGGCACCGCCGAGGTCGCCGCAGCCCTCGTGCGCGGCGGCGACGACCGCGTCGACGACGATGACCGGCAGTGGGCGCACGTGCTGGCGCGGCGGGCCGGTCTCACGGCCCGCTGGCCGCTGCACCTGCTGACCCCGACGGCGGCTCGGGTGCTTGCGGCCGACGACCTGCTGGGCTGAGCGCTGCAGCTCAGCCGAGCGCGCCGGCGTCGTGCACGGTGCGACCGTCGACCACCGTGCGCAGGCACTGCGGCGCAGGGGTGCCTGGCGTGAGGTCGGGCAGACCCTGCGTGCCCGAGCGCGGGTCGGTGCTCCACGCCTGGATCCGGTCGTCGGGCGCCTGGACGACGAGCTCGCTCGCCGCCCATACGGCGAACGACGCCGGCGCGCCCGGCACGAGCACGCCACGGTCATCGACGCCCGCCGCCCGCCACGCACCGCGGGTGTGGGCGAGGAACGCCGCTCGGGCGCTGATCCGCTGGTCGGCGTCGTGGTGGAACGCGCACGCCCGCACCGCGCCCCAGGGGTCGAACGGCGTGACCGGCGAGTCCGACCCCAGCGCCAGTGGTACGCCGGCCGCGGCCAGGCTGGCGAACGGGTTCATGCCCACGGCCCGCTCCCCCAGGCGCTCGGCGTACAGCCCGCTCTCGCCACCCCACCAGGCGTCGAACGCCGGCTGCACGCTGGCGTGCACGCCGAGGCGCGTCAGCGTCTGGATCGCCGCCGCGTCCGGCATCTCCAGGTGCTCCAACCGGTGTCGGGCCCGGCGCAGGGCCGCCTCGCCGACCTGCTCACTCGCCGCCTCGAAGCCGGCCAGCACGACGTCCAGACCGCCGTCGCCGATCACGTGGAAGCCAGCCTGCAGCCCGGCGAGCGTGCAGGCGGCGACGTGGTCGCGCACCTGCTCGGCGGTGACGTAGGCGTGTCCCTGCTGGTCCGGCGCGTCGGCGTAGGGCCGGCGCAGGCGAGCAGTGCGCGAGCCGATGGAGCCGTCGGCGCACAGGTCGCCGGCCAGCCCCCGCAGG
>JBQCES010000049.1:0-12656 GCA_051960055.1 Angustibacter sp.
GCTGGCGTGCATGATCATGCCCGGAGAACCTCGCCGTGATCATGCACGCCAGCGCACCCCGGGCGTGCCCGTAGGCTAGGGGCGTGAGCCTGGCCGTCCGCGTGATCCCCTGCCTCGACGTCGACGCCGGCCGCGTCGTCAAGGGCGTCAACTTCCGCGAGCTGCGTGACGCGGGCGACCCGGTCGAGCTGGCGCGACGCTACGACGCGGAGGGCGCCGACGAGCTGACGTTCCTCGACGTCACGGCCTCGAGCGACAGCCGGGCCACGACGTACGACGTCGTGTCGCGCACCGCCGAGCAGGTCTTCATCCCGCTCACCGTGGGCGGCGGCGTCCGCACGGTGCAGGACGTCGACCGCCTGCTGCGGGCGGGCGCCGACAAGGTGGGCGTCAACACCGCGGCGATCGACCGGCCCGAGCTGGTGGCCGAGGTGGCCGACCGGTTCGGCGCGCAGGTGCTCGTGCTGAGCGTCGACGCGCGGCGCTGCCCGCCCGGCACCGTCACCGACTCGGGCTTCGAGGTGACCACCCACGGCGGTCGCCGAGGCACCGGTATCGACGCCGTCGAGTGGGCAGCGCGAGCCGCCGGCCTCGGTGCCGGCGAGATCCTGCTCAACGCCATGGACGCCGACGGCACCAAGCAGGGGTTCGACCTCGAGCTCGTCCGGCGTGTCCGTGAGGCGGTCGACGTCCCGGTCATCGCGAGCGGGGGAGCGGGCCGTCCCGAGCACTTCGTGGCCGCCGTCGACGCCGGGGCCGACGCCGTGCTCGCGGCGAGCGTGTTCCACTTCGGCGAGGTGAGCATCGCCGCAGTCAAGCAGGCGCTGGAGGCGGCCGGTCACCCGGTCCGCCGCGTGTCACAGCCCTGCGGCTGACCCCTGCAGACGCTCGACGGCGTCGTTCGGGCCGTCGAGGTGCACCTGGGCCACCGACCGTCGTCCGAACGCCCACAGCAGCAGCTCGGACGGCGCACCCTCGACGCGCACCACCGGGTGACCGCGGTGCACCACGGCGCGGCCGTGGCCCGGAGCCACCAGCTCCACGCCGCTCGGCGCCCGGCGCAGGGCGAGCCGTCCGGCCACCGAGGCGGCGCGCCACAGCGCCTGCTGCTCGGCGTCGGGGAGCTCGCGGGCGGTCCAGCCCGGCTGGGCCCGCAGCACGTCCTCGTGGTGCACGAAGAACTCCGCCGTGTTCATGGCCTCGTCGACCGCGGCCACGCGCGCCGGGTGCCAGACGGGCGGGCCCTGGCGCACCTGGTCGACCAGCGCCGTCCACTGCGTGGCTGCCACGCCGGCCTGCACCGACTCGGTGTGGCCGGCCAGCGCGGGCAGCCACATGCCGGGTGCGGCGTCCGGGCGCCGCTCGCGCACCACCAGGTGGGCAGCGAGGTCGCGCGCCGACCAGCCCTCACAGAGGGTCGGGACGTCGGGGCCGTTGGTGGTCAGGGTGTCGCACAGCGCGAGCCGCTCGGCGCGGGCGAAGTTGGTCATGCCCAGCATCGTCGCACCCGCAGCCGGAGACCGCGCGTGAGAGGCTGTGCAGGCCGCGCCAGCCCGAGAGAGAAGGACCGTGCAGACCTCGCTCACCACCCGTCCCTACACCTTGCGACGGGGCTTGTTCGTTCTCGGCCAAGGCATTCGGCAGGCTCCCGGCATCTTCGCCCTCGCCGTCGTCGGCAGCGCGCTCTACGGCGTGATGACGGCCGGCACCGCCTGGGCGCTGGGCAAGGTCACCCGAGACGTGATCGCCCCGTCCCTTCAGTCGGGCACGCTCGACGGCGGCAAGCTTGCCGGCGGCGCGGGCCTGATGGCTGGCGTCGCGCTGCTCCTGACCCTGGGCGTCATCCTGCGGCGGGTGGCCGCGGGTGTGACGGTCTACGACCTCGGCGCGCTCTACCGGCGGCGCGTGACCGCCCAGTACCTGCGCCTGCCGCTGTCGTGGCACGGCCGGCACCCCACCGGTCAGCTGCTGTCGAACGCCAACGCGGACGTCGAAGCCACCTGGCAGGTGTTCGCCCCGCTGCCCATGGCGATCGGCGTCGTGGTGATGCTGGTCGTCGCGGCGGTCTCGATGCTGCTGGCCGACCCCGTGCTGGCGCTCATCGGCTTCTGCGTCTTCCCGATCGTGTTCGTGGTGAACGTCGTCTTCCAGCGCTTCATGTCGCCGCGCGTCACGCGGGCCCAGCAGCTGCGGGCCGAGGTGTCGGACGTCGCCCACGAGAGCTTCGACGGCGCGCTCGTCGTCAAGGCGATGGGCCGTGAGGCGGCCGAGAGCGAGCGGTTCGGCGAGGTGAGTCGGCGCCTGCGCGACGCCAATGTCGCCGTCGGTCGCACGCGCGGCGTCTTCGACCCCGTGATCGAGGCCATCCCCAACCTGGGCACGCTGGCGGTGCTGGCCGTCGGCACGATGCGGGCGTCGTCCGGAGCGGCCAGCGCCGCCACCGTCGTGCAGGTCGCGTACCTGTTCTCCTTGTTGGGTTTCCCGGTGCGAGCGCTCGGGTGGGTGCTCGGCGAGCTGCCGCGCAGCGTGGTGGGCTGGGACCGCGTCCAGTCGGTGCTCGACGCCGAGGGCGGCCTCGCGTACGGCGCTGCCGACCCCGAGCTGCGCGGCCCGGCCGGGCTGTCGCTTCGGCAGGTCGACTACGCCCACGTCGACCAGGACGGCCAGCCGGTGCCGGTGCTGCACGAGGTGAGCCTCGACGTCGAGCCGGGGAGCACCGTGGCGGTCGTCGGCGCCACCGGTGCCGGCAAGTCGACCCTCGCCTCGCTGCTGGTGCGGCTCGCCGACCCCGACCGGGGCGAGGTCACGCTCGACGGCACTGACCTGCGCGAGCTGGCCGAGGGCTCCGTGGCCTCGAGCGTGGCCCTGGTGCCCCAGCAGACCTTCCTGTTCGACGACTCGGTGCGCGGCAACATCACGCTCGGCGACCCCGCCCTGGAGGACGCCGACGACCGGCGGGTGTGGGCAGCCCTGCGCCTGGCCCAGGCCGACGGCTTCGTGGCCGCCCTGCCCCACGGCCTCGACACCCACGTCGGTGAGCGCGGCACGACGCTGTCGGGTGGCCAGCGCCAGCGCATCGCACTCGCCCGAGCCCTGGTGCGCCGTCCGCGGCTGCTGGTGCTCGACGACGCCACCAGCGCGGTCGACCCGCGCGTCGAGGCGGCGATCCTCGCCGGGCTGCGGGAGGCGTCCGACGGCACCACCGTCGTCGTGGTGGCCTACCGCAAGGGCACGATCGCCCTGGCCGACACGGTGCTGTTCGTGTCTCACGGACGGCTGGTCGACCGCGGCCCGCACGCCGAGCTGACCCGGCGCAACGCGGCCTACCGCAACCTGGTCGACGCCTATGAGCGCGAGGCCGCCGAGCGCGAGCTGGCCGACGTCGACGAGGAGGCCTCGGCATGAGCACCTCGAGCACGGTCGGCTCGGCCGAGCAGCCCTCAGCACTGCACACGCTGCGTCGCGGCGTCGAGCTGTCGCCCGAGCTGCGGCAGGGCATCTGGGTGACGCTGCTGCTCGCCGCCGTCGCCACGCTGGGCCGGGTGATCGTGCCGTTCTCGGTGCAGCAGACCATCGACCGCGGCCTGCTCGCCCAGGGCGGCCCGGACGTCGGCAACGTCGCGCGCACGCTGGCGCTGGCCGCCGTCCTGGTGCTGGTCACCGCGGTGTCGGCCTACCACGTGAACCTGCGGCTGTTCCGCTCCGCCGAGGGCGGGCTCGCGACCCTTCGCATCGGCGCCTTCCGCCACGTGCACGACCTGTCGGTGCTCACGCAGAGCTCCGAGCGGCGGGGGTCGATGGTGTCGCGCGTCACCAGCGACGTCGACACGATCTCCAACTTCGTGCAGTTCGGCGGGCTGATGCTGATCCTGTCGACCCTGCAGCTCACCGTGGCGACCGCGCTCATGCTCGCCTACTCGCCGCTGCTCACCGGTGTCGTGTGGCTGTGCTTCCTGCCGGTCTTCTTCCTGGCCCGGCCCATGCAGCGCGCCGTGTCCGCCGCCTACGCGCTCGTGCGTGAGCGAGTGGGTGAGGTGCTGTCGGCCGTGTCGGAGTCCGTGGTCGGGGCAGCGACGATCCGTGCGTACGGCGTCGAGCGGCGGACGGCGGAGCGGGTCGACCGCGCGGTGCAGGCCCATCGCGACGCCGCGGTGACGGCGCAGATCCGCGTGGCCGGCGCCTTCTCGACCGGCGTGCTGGTGAGCGGCCTGGTGAGCGTCATGGTGGTGGTCGTGGGCACCTGGCGCGGTGTGCACGGCCACCTCACACTGGGCGAGCTGCTCGCGTTCCTGTTCCTCGTGCAGCTGTTCACCGGGCCGGTGCAGATCGGCACCGAGGTGCTCAACGAGATGCAGAACGCGATCGCGGGCTGGCGTCGGGTGCTCGCCGTGGTCGACACCCCCGCCGACGTCGCCGACCCGGGCGAGTCGGGCGTCGTCCTGCCGCGCGGGCCCATCACGGTGCGCTTCGACCACGTGTCGTACGCCTACCCCGAGGGCCCGACGGTGCTGCACGACATCGACCTCGAGATCGCTCCCAGCAGCCGCGTGGCGATCGTCGGCGAGACCGGGTCAGGCAAGACGACGTTCGCCAAGCTGCTCACCCGGCTCATGGACCCCGTCACCGGCCGGGTGCAGCTCGACGGCGTCGACCTGCGCGAGGTGCGGTTCTCGAGCCTGCGCGAGCGCGTGGTCATGGTGCCGCAGGACGGCTTCCTCTTCGACGACACGCTGCTCGCCAACGCCCGGTTCACGCGTCCGGAGGCGACACCGGACGACGTCGTGCTCGCCTTCACCGAGCTCGGGCTGGCCGACTGGCTCGACGGGCTGCCGCACGGTCTGGCGACGCGGGTCGGGCAGCGCGGTGAGTCGCTGTCGGCGGGGGAGCGGCAGCTCGTGGCGCTGGCTCGCGCGTACATCGCCGACCCCGACCTGCTGGTGCTCGACGAGGCGACGTCGGCCGTCGACCCGGCCACGGAGGTGCGTATCCAGCGCGCGCTCGACGGGCTCACCCGCGGTCGCACGTCCATCGCGATCGCGCACCGGCTGTCGACCGCCGAGGCGGCCGACGAGGTGCTCGTGGTCGACGCCGGCGTGGTCGTCGAGCGCGGGCGCGCCCGCGACCTGGTCGAGCGCGGCGGGGTCTACTCGCGCCTGCACGCCAGCTGGATCGCCCAGCAGCGCCTCCACTGACCTCCCCTCGTCACGAGGTGGCGAGAGGGGTCAGGGGCGGACGTCCCAGAGGTGGTGGGTGACGTCGTGCAGGTGGTAGCGCGCGAGGGACGTCACCGTGAAGCGCGAGCCGTTCGAGCGCCGTCCGGGCCGGTCGGCCCGCTCGGGAGTCACCTCGGCCAGCAGCGCCGCCACCCCGTCGGCGGCCGCGGCCAGCTCGCGTGCGACGGACGACGGCTCCTGGTGCGCGTAGTCGCCCTCCACCGCGGCGACGTCCTGGTCCCAGTCGGCGAACTGCGGGTCGTCGTCGGTGAGCATCTGGCGGTAGCGCGGTCCGAACACCCGGTGCACGTCGCGCACGTGGCACGCGTACTCCAGCGGCGACCACACCGTGGGCTCCGGCCGCTCGTGCACGCCGCCTCGAGCCAGCACCTCGGCCCAGCCGGAGGCGTTGTCGCGCAACAGCTTCGGGACGTCTTCCAGGGCCACGGACGCCGACTCCAGCCCGCACTGCGGGCAGCGGCGCTCGAGCACCCACGTCCAGTCCTTGGTATCGGGCGGGATCGTCATGGGCACAATGGTGCCGTGCCTGGTCCCTCGACGTCCTCGTCCCTCGCGCCCGAGATCGCATCCCGCCTGAAGCGCGACGCCGACGGCCTCGTGTGCGCGGTGGTGCAGCAGCACGACACCGGCGAGGTGCTCATGGTGGGCTGGATGGACGACGAGGCCCTGCACCGCACGCTCACCACGGGCCGCGTGACCTTCTGGAGCCGCAGCCGGCAGGAGTACTGGCGCAAGGGCGACACGAGCGGGCACACCCAGCACGTGCACGGGGTCGCGCTCGACTGCGACGGCGACGCGGTGCTGGTGCGGGTCACCCAGGTGGGGGCGGCGTGCCACACCGGGTCACGCACCTGCTTCGAGGGACGCGACCTGCCCGTCACGGGCGCCGCGTGATGGTGGCGCAGACCGACCCGGTGCCCGACCTGACCTTCGGCCGCACCTGGCCCGACCGCGACACCTTCCGGGTGCTGGCTCGCGACCGGCGCGTCATCCCGGTGGTGCGGCGGCTGCTCGCCGACGCCGAGACGCCGCTGGGCGTCTACCGCAAGCTCGCGGGTGACGACCGGGGGACCTTCCTGCTCGAGTCGGCCGAGCACGGCGGCGTCTGGTCGCGGTACTCGATCGTCGGTGCGCGCTGTTCCGCGACGCTCACCGAGGTGGACGGCGAGGCGTCCTGGATCGGTACGCCGCCGGTGGGCGTCCCGACGTCTGGCGACCCCACCGCCGCGCTGCGCGACACCGTCGCGGCGCTGCGCACTCCAGCCCTCGAGGGCCTGCCTCCCCTCACCGGCGGTCTCGTCGGCGCGGTCACGTACGACGCCGTCCGGCGCTGGGAGCGGCTGCCCGACAGCTGCGCCGACGACCTGCACCTGCCCGAGCTCACGATGATGCTCGCCACCGACCTGGCGGTGCTCGACCACACCGACGGCTCGCTGCTGCTCGTGGCCAACGCGGTCAACATGGATGCCACCGACGAGCGCGTCGACGAGGCGTGGGCCGACGCCGTCGAGCGCCTCGACCGCATGGCCGAGCGGCTGAGCCAGCCCGCCGCGAGCACCGTCGCCGCGCCTGCGGACGAGGACCCGAAGGTGCGGCCGCAGCTCTTCGACACCGAGTACGCCGCGATGGTCGAGCGGGCCAAGGAGGCTGTGCGCGCGGGCGACGTGTTCCAGGTGGTTCCCTCGCAGCGCTACGAGATCGACTGTCCCGCAGACGCTCTCGACGTCTACCGCGTGCTTCGCGCGTCGAACCCCAGCCCCTACATGTACCTGCTGCGGCTGCCCACGGTCGACGGCGCCGGCTACGACGTCGTGGGCTCGAGCCCCGAGGCGCTGGTGAAGGTCGACGGTCGCCGGGTCATGACCCACCCCATCGCCGGCACGCGCCCACGCGGCGCCACCCCTGAGCAGGACGCCGAGAACGCCCGCTCCCTGCTCGCCGACGACAAGGAGCGGGCCGAGCACCTCATGCTGGTCGACCTCGCGCGCAACGACCTCGCGCGGGTGTGCGACGCCGGCAGCGTCGAGGTGCTCGAGTTCATGCAGGTCGAGCGCTACAGCCACGTCATGCACATCGTCTCGACGGTCGTGGGCCGCCTGCGCGACGACCGCTCGGCGTACGACGCGCTCGTCGCCACCTTCCCGGCCGGCACGCTCTCGGGAGCGCCCAAGGTGCGCGCGATGGAGCTCATCGACGAGATGGAGACCACGCGCCGTGGCCTGTACGGCGGCACCGTCGGCTACCTCGACTTCGCAGGCGACCTCGACATGGCCATCGCCATCCGCACGGCCGTGATCCGCGACGGCGTGGCCTACGTGCAGGCCGGCGGCGGCGTCGTCGCCGACTCCGACCCCGCCGCCGAGCACCAGGAGTCGGTGAACAAGTCGATGGCGGTGCTGCGCGCCGTCGCGGCCGCCGCGGGCCTGGCGGAGGGCCGCTGATGCGCGCCCGGCTCACCGGACCGGCGTCCGCGGTCGTCCCCGCGGTCGTGGGCGCCGCGCTCACGCTGCTCGCGACCTCCCGGGGCTGGGTGCAGGCCGCCGTGGACGACCCGGTGGTCGGGCAGGTGACGGTGACGGCGTCCGGTCGCCAGGCCGCGCCCGTCGTACCGGCCGTGGCGCTCGTCGCGCTCGCTGGTGCCGCCGCGCTGCTGCTGGCGCGCTCGCTCGGACGCCGGGTCGCCGGCGTCCTGCTCGTGCTGGCCGGGGCCGCTGGCGTCGCCGCGTCGGTGAGCGTGCTGCGCGTGCCCGAGAGCGGCGTCGCCGAGCTGGTCACCCGTGCCGTCGGCGTCACCGGCTCGACGCCCACCGCGGTCGAGGTGTCGGCCTGGCCGTGGCTCGCGGTGCTGGGCTGCGCGCTGGTCGTGGTGGCCGGTGCGGTCGCCGTGCTCAGGGCCGGGCGGTGGGGCCGCCCGCGCCCGCGCTACGAGGCGCCGGCCGACGCGGCGACGACGGCTGAGGCGCCCGCGCGGGCGGACGAGCCAGCTCCCGGCCAGGCTCCCGACCAGGCGCCCGACCCTGGCACCGCCTGGGACGCGCTGAGCCGGGGCGAGGACCCCACCCGCTGACGGCCCGACGACCTGCCACAATGGCGCGAGCCCACCGGCACACCGATCGACCTGGAGGTCACCCGTCATGGCCGAGCACGGACACCCGTCCCACGGCAACACCGTCGCGGCGTGGACCGCGGTGGGGATCCTGCTCGTCGCGGCGCTGGTCATGTCGGTCGGCGTGATCCTGGCGTCCGTCGTCGTGTTCGTGGTCGGTACGGTCATCGGCGTGCTCGGCATCGTCGCCGGCAAGGTGCTCGCGCTGGCCGGGTACGGCGCTCCGCAGCCCGAACAGCGCCGGGCCCACGAGGCGCCCTGACGCCCGTGCTCGTCGGCGGTGCGCCGCGACCGGCGCTCGTTCACCGGGTTGCGGCGCCGGCCGGGCTGCTCGTGGTCGCGGCCGCCGGGGTCGTCGCCGTCGCCGTCCGTGACCCGCACACCCCCGGCGCGTGGGGGTTCTGCCCCTTCCTTCGCGCCACCGGTCACCCCTGCCCCTTCTGCGGTGGGCTGCGCGCCGTGAACGACGTGCTGCACGCAGACCTGCTCGGCGCCGTGCACTCGAACGCGCTGGTGCTGCTCCTGGTGCCGTTCGCCGGTGCGGCGCTGGTCGTCTGGCTCGCGCGCCGCTGGCGGGGCCGTGGCGACGAGCCGGTGCCCTGGGCGACCCGCGGGGCGGCCGCGACGTGCGTGCTGCTCATCGCGACGTTCTGGCTGCTGCGCGTGCTGCCCGGCTTCGCGTGGCTCACGCCTGCCGACGTCCTCAGCCGCTAGGGTCGTCGTCGCCCGGCCGACCCACTGATGGCCGCGACACCTAGGGGAAGACCACATGACGCAGTTCCCTGGCCCCGAGGGCCAGCAGCCCGAGCAGAACCCGTACGGCGCGCCGCCGCCCGCTCCGGGTTACGGACCGCCCCCGCCCGCCTACGGCAACGCCCCCGCCGCCGGCTACGGCTACGCCCCCGGCCCGGTCGGTGGCACGCCCGGCGGCATGGGCAAGCGCCTCGTCGCCCGCATCATCGACGGCGTCCTGCTCGCCGTCGTCTTCATCATCCTCGCCATCCCGCTGGGCGTGTTCTCGGCGATGTCCGACGCGAGCAACTCGGCGACGGCCAGCACGTTCAACTTCGGTGCCAACCTGGGCTTCAACGTCCTGGTGGTCATCATCGGCGCCGGTTACGAGATCGGGATGATCGGCGCGCGTGGCGCCACGATCGGCAAGCAGCTCATGGGCCTGAAGGTCATCAACATCGAGACCGGCGCGGTGCCCGGCTTCGGGCCGGCCGCGCTGCGCTGGCTGATCCCGTTCATCGGGTCGTTCTTCTGCGGCATCGGTGAGCTGCTCGTCTACATCTCGCCGTTCTTCGACAACTCCGGCCGCCAGCAGGGCTGGCACGACAAGGTGGCCAAGACGCAGGTCGTCCTGCGCTGAGCCCCGGACGGCTACGTCCCACGCAGCAGGCCCCCGCCCCGGCGGGGGCCTGCTCGCGTCTACGATCGTGACGTCAGGCAGACGGCCGACGGCTGACCAAGAGGTGGGGTGAGGGGCCTGAGCGTCCTCGACGACATCATCGCCGGCGTGCGCGAGGACCTCGCAGCACGCGAGGCGCGCACGCCGCTCGCCGAGCTGCAGCGCCGCGTCGAGCGGCTCGATCCCGCGCGTGACGCGCACGCCGCGCTGAGCGCCGACGGCGGAGTGAAGGTCATCGCCGAGGTCAAGCGGTCGAGCCCCAGCAAGGGCGCGCTCGCGGCGATCGGTGACCCGGCCGGCCTGGCGAGCGACTACGCCGCCGGGGGAGCGAGCGTCATCAGCGTCCTCACCGAGCAGCGGCGCTTCGGTGGGAGTCTCGACGACCTCGACGCGGTACGGCGCGCCGTCGACACTCCCTTGCTGCGCAAGGACTTCATCGTCTCGAGCTACCAGCTGTGGGAGACGCGGGCGCACGGCGCCGACGTCGTGCTGCTCATCGTGGCCGCCCTGGAGCAGCATGTCCTGGAGTCCCTGCACGAGCGCGCCCTGACGCTGGGGCTCACCCCGCTGGTGGAGGTGCACGACGAGGACGAGGTCGACCGGGCGGTCGCGGTCGGCGCCAAGGTGATCGGCGTCAACACGCGCGACCTGCGCACGCTCGAGGTCGACCGCACGACGTTCGCCCGCCTGGCCCCGCGCATCCCCGACGCCGTGGTCAAGGTGGCCGAGTCCGGCGTCCGCGGGCCGCACGACGTGCTGGAGTACGCGCGGCACGGCGCCGACGCGGTGCTCGTGGGCGAGTGCCTGGTCACGGGGGGCGCGCCCCGGTCGGCCGTGGCCGACCTGGTGGCGGCGGGCGCGCACCCGGCGTCGCGTCCCAGCCGGTGACCGTCCGGTGATCGTGGGCTGAGACACTGCCGATATGACGTCGACGGACCCCGCAACCGCGCCCGTGCCGGGGCGCTTCGGCCCTTACGGCGGCCGGTACGTGCCCGAGGCGCTCGTGGCAGCGCTCGACGAGCTGGACGCGGCCTTCCGCGCCGCCTCCACCGACGCCGAGTTCCAACGCGAGCTGGACTTCCTGCACCGCACGTACTCCGGTCGACCCAGCCTGCTCACCGAGGCCGAGCGCTTCGCGCAGCACGCCGGGGGCGCGCGGGTGCTGCTCAAGCGCGAGGACCTCAACCACACGGGCTCGCACAAGATCAACAACGTGCTCGGCCAGGCGCTGCTCACCAAGCGCATGGGCAAGACGCGCATCATCGCGGAGACGGGCGCGGGCCAGCACGGCGTCGCCTCGGCGACGGCTGCGGCGCTCATGGGCCTGGAGTGCACGGTCTACATGGGCGAGGAGGACACCCGCCGCCAGGCGCTGAACGTCGCGCGCATGCGGCTGCTCGGCGCCACCGTGGTGCCGGTGACGACCGGCTCGCGCACGCTCAAGGACGCCATGAACGAGGCGATGCGTGACTGGGTCACCAACGTCGACGACACTCACTACCTCATCGGCACCGTGGCCGGGCCGCACCCGTTCCCGACCATGGTGCGCGAGTTCCACCGCGTCATCGGCGACGAGGCGCGGGCCCAGGTGCTCGAGCTGGTCGGGCGCCTGCCCGACGCCGTGCTCGCCTGCGTCGGGGGCGGCTCGAACGCGATCGGCATCTTCTCGGCGTTCATCGACGACGTCGGCGTGCGGCTCGTGGGCCTCGAGGCCGGCGGCGAGGGCGTGAGCAGCGGGCGGCACGCCGCCAGCATCACGGGCGGCTCGTCAGGCGTGCTGCACGGCGCGCGGTCGTACATCCTGCAGGACGACGACGGCCAGACCGTCGAGAGCCACTCCATCTCAGCGGGGCTGGACTACCCCGGCGTGGGGCCCGAGCACGCGTGGCTGCACGACACCGGACGGGCGACGTACGAGCCGGTCACCGACACCGAGGCCATGGACGCCTTCCGGCTGCTGTGCCGCACCGAGGGCATCATCCCCGCGATCGAGAGCTCGCACGCCCTGGCCGGTGCCCTGCGGCTCGGCCGCGAGCTCGGCCCCGAGGCCGTGCTGCTGGTCAACCTCTCCGGACGCGGCGACAAGGACGTCGACACCGCCGCCCGCTGGTTCGGGCTCGTCGACGGCGACGACCTGGTCGAGGCCGAGCAGCTCAAGGCCTCCGAGCCCGTGCAGGACGCCGAGGGGAGCGGCTGGTGAGCGCCGTCACCAGGGCCCTGGAGAAGGCGCGGGCCGAGGGCCGCGCCGCGCTGGTCGCCTACCTGCCGGTCGGCTACCCGGACGTCGAGACGTCGGTCGAGGCGGTACGCGTCCTCGTGCGTGCCGGGGCGGACGTCGTCGAGGTCGGCGTGCCGTACAGCGACCCGCTCATGGACGGCCCGGTCATCCAGCGTGCGGTCGACGCCGCCCTGCGCGCCGGCGCGCGTACCCGCGACGTGTTCGCCGCCGTCCGCGCGGTGGCCGACGAGGGCGCCGCGGCCCTGGTCATGACGTACTGGAACCTCGTCGACCACTACGGCGTCGACCGGTTCGCCGCCGAGCTCGCCGCCGCCGGTGGGTCGGGCCTGATCACCCCCGACCTCATCCCGGACGAGGCGACCGACTGGCTGTCCGCGGCTGAGGAGCACGACCTCGACCGGGTGTTCCTCGTGGCACCCAGCTCGACCGACGCGCGGCTGCGCTCGACGACGGCCGCCTGCCGCGGCTTCGTCTACGCCGCCAGCACCATGGGCGTCACCGGTGCGCGGGCCGCCGTGGGTGGGGGAGCGCGGGCCCTGGTCGAGCGCATCCGGGCGGTCTCCGACGTCCCGGTGTGCGTCGGCCTCGGGGTGTCGAACGGCGAGCAGGCCGCCGAGGTGGCAGGCTTCGCCGACGGCGTGATCGTCGGCTCGGCCCTCGTGCGCT
>JBQCES010000050.1:0-10416 GCA_051960055.1 Angustibacter sp.
CGGCCTCGACCTTCGTGGCCATCTCGGCGAGGCGGAAGAGGATCGCCTGGTGCTGGGCGATCGGCTTGCCGAAGGTCTCGCGCTGCTGGGCGTAGGAGACACCGAGCTCGAAGGCCCTTCGGGCGACACCGCATCCGCGCGCGGCGACGTTGACGCGCCCCACCTCGACGCCGTCCATCATCTGGTAGAAGCCCTTGCCGGGCTCGCCGCCGAGAATCTGCTCGGACGTCGTCCGGTAGCCGTCGAAGACCAGCTCGGTGGTGTCGACGCCCTTGTAACCCATCTTCTCGATCTTGCCGGGCACCGTGACGCCGGGCGCGGTCTCGCCGAAGCCGGGCTCCTTCTCGACGAGGAACGTGGTCATGTTCTTGTAGACCGAGTCGGCGCCGGTGTCGGTCTTGGTGAGCACCGCGACGAGGTTGGCCGAGCCGCCGTTGGTGAGCCACATCTTCTGGCCGTTGATGGTCCAGTCGCCGGAGTCGCCGTCCTGCACGGCCTTGGTGCGGATGCCGCTGACGTCGGAGCCGCAGCCCGGCTCGCTCATCGAGAACGCACCGCGCACCTCGCCGGTGGCCATGCGCGGCAGGTACTTCTGCTTCTGCTCCTCGGTGCCGTGCTGCAGCAGCATGTAGGCGACCATGAAGTGGGTGTTGATGATGCCGCTGACGCTCATCCAGCCGCGCGCGATCTCCTCGACCGTGAGGGCGTAGGTGAGCAGCGACTCACCCAGGCCGCCGTACTCCTCGGGGATCATCAGGCCGAAGATCCCCATCTCCTTCATGCCTTCGACGATCTCGGTGGGGTACTCGTCGGCGTGCTCGAGCTGGGTCGCGACGGGGATCACCTGCTCGTCGACGAACTCGCGCACCAGCTTCAACAGCTCGAGCTGGTCGTCGGTGAGTCCTTCGGTGTGCTGCAGGCGGCCCATCGGTCGGCTCCTTCGTCGGCGGGATGGCTACCGGCGAGTATCCCTGCTGCGGCGCAAGGGGGACAGCCGATGTGACCAGCGTTACGGGCCTGTGGACGACGGCCGCGGGCGTCGCCGCGGAACTGCCACGCTTGAGCGCATGGCAACCCCCGTCAGGCTGCGCACCCGGTGGCCCGCTCGGCACGTCGAGCTCGACCACGAGGTGCCCGGGCTCTCGGTGTGGGCCGTCTGGTCGCCGCGCACGGGTCTGCGCTTCGTGGGTCATCACCTGATGCGGGGTGACGACGCGCCGTTCGGGGACGCCGAGTACGAGTACGCCGTGTGGCTCACGCTCGAGGAGACCGCCGAGCTCGCGCGCCGGCTCGGGGTGCGGCCCCGCCGGCTGCTGCGCGCGCTGCGCGAGCGGGGTAGCGAGGTGGTGCGCCGCGGCGAGCAGCGATGGGTGCGCGACCACCTGGGGGCGCAGGCGACGTCGCTCGACACCTCCCTGCGCCCCCTCGACTGATGTCTGCCGGCGAGAGCGCAGTAATGGCCCACCGGGAGGACGAGCGGTGGGCCACTACTGCGGTCTGGATGAGCGGTCGACGGTCAGTCCGCCTGCTGGGCGGCCTCGGTCTCGGTCTTCGCACCGGACGTCGACAGCTCGCCCCCCAGGTTCTCCAGGTGGGCGCGCACGAACCAGTGGAACAGCTCGAGCTGGCGCAGCTGGCCGATCACAAGGTCCTCGGTGACGGGGTCGAGGTCGGCCGTCTTCTTCTGGGCCGTGCGGTGGTCGGCGATGACCCCGGAGTAGACGAGGTCGAGCGCGCCGAGGTGCTCCTGCGTCGTGGCGCGGCCGAGGGAGTAGTCGTCCCAGGTGCGCTGGGACACGATCGCCCCGGGCGTGCCCTGCGGCGCGACGCCGAGGGTGGCCATGCGCTCGGCAGCCTCGTCGACCATCCCTCGCACGGCGTCGATCTGGGGGTCGAGCATCTCGTGCACAGCGATGAAGTTCTGGCCGATCACGTTCCAGTGCACGTGCTTCAGGGTGAGCGCGAGGTCGTTGAGCGCGTTGAGGCGGTCCTGCAGGATCGCGCCGACGGCGGCGCCGTCGTCCTGGCTCAGGCCCGGCACGGTGAATCGCGGCGTCTGGTCAGCCATGGCTTCCTCTCGGTCGGGTTCGTCGAGCCGTCCACGCTAGGTGGGGATCGACGGCCGTGCCCGGCGCGAAGCGCTTGCCTGTCCGCTACCTCGGGTCGCCGCCGGCGAGCGCGCGGTCGGCACGGGCCAGCCACGTGAGAGCGCGCACGCTCTCCCAGGTCCCCGGCTTGAGCCCCGCCGCAGCGCGGTGCGCCGCGTCGCGCAGCGAGCTGGCTTCTGGGCGCTCACCGGCCTCGATGGCGAGCAGCGCCAACGCCTCGACGCTCTCCCAGGTCCCGGCCTTGAGGCCGGCCGCCGTGTCCAGCGCTCGCTGCAGCGGCGGTCGTGCGTCGGGCTGCTTCGCCATGAGGTCCCCCTCGTCGAGGTCATGCGTGATGTGGGGGCCCATCACAGCACAGCCGGTCAGTCCTCGGGCGGCGTCCAGCGCTTGCCGCGCGTCATGCCGGCGGCCCGGCCCTTGGCCGAGATGACGAGCGCCATCTTGCGCGAGGCCTCGTCGATCATCTCGTCGCCCAGCATCACCGCGCCGCGAGCCCCGCCGGCCTCGGAGGTGTAGTGCGCGTACGCGTCGAGGATGTTCTCGGCGTGGTCGTAGTCCTCCTGTCGCGGGCTGTACACCTCGTTCGCGGCGTCGATCTGGCCGGGGTGCAGCACCCACTTGCCGTCGAAACCCAGTGCGGCAGAACGGCTAGCGACGCGCGTGAACCCGTCGACGTCCCGAATCTGCAGGTACGGCCCGTCGATGGCGAGCTTGTCGTAGGCGCGGGCCGCCATGAGGATCTGCATGAGGATGTAGTGGTAGGCGTCGCCGACGTCGTAGCCCTGCGGCTGCTCACCCACCACCAGCGACTTCATGTTGATGCTGGCCATGAAGTCGGCCGGGCCGAAGATGATCGTCTCGACGCGCGGCGACGCGGCCGCGATCGCGTTGACGTTGGTGAGTCCGAGCGCGTTCTCGATCTGGGCCTCGATGCCGATGCGGCCCACCTCCAGGCCGTTCGCCGTCTCGATCTGCGTCAGCAGCAGGTCGAGCGCGACGACCTGCTCGGCGGTCTGCACCTTCGGCAGCATGATGCAGTCGAGGTTGGCGCCGGCCTCACCGGCGATGTGCAGGACGTCGGCGTAGGTCCACTTCGTCGTCCAGTCGTTGACGCGCACCGTGCGCACCTTGTCGCCCCAGCCGCCCTCGTTGAGCGCGGCGACGATGTTGGCGCGCGCGCCCTCCTTGGCGATCGGCGCCACGGCGTCCTCGAGGTCGAGGAACACCTGGTCGGCCGGCAGCCCCTTGGCCTTGTCGATCATCTTGGTGCTCGACCCCGGCACGGCGAGGTTCGAGCGCCGCGAGCGCTGTGGCCGCGCGAGGGTGGGTGCCGTGCCAGGCGTGGCGTGCGGTCCGTTCGGCAGTCCGGTGGACAGGGCGGTCGAGGCGGTCATCGCGAGGCTCCCGTTCGCTGGGGGTGCGCCCGAGGCGGGCTGATCTGCCGCGAGGTTACCGACGGGTCACGTCGAAGGCACCGTCACGCGTCCGTGACGTTGCCCACCTCCAGCGCCGCCTGCACCCGCCGCTGCGACGTCCGCGCACGGACGACGATCGCCAGGCCGAGCAGCACCAGCGCGGCGCCGGGCAGCGTGGCCAGCGGCGGCTGCTGGTGCCAGAACGCCCAGGCCAGCAGGGCCGCGCCGGGCGTCTCGAGCAGGATCGCGAGCGCCACGGTGGTCGCGCCCGCCGTCCGCAGCGTGCGGTTGAGGATCGAGTGCCCGAGCAGCTGGGCCGTCACCATCAGCACGACGAGCTCACCCCATGTGCGGCCGGAGTAGCCGGCCAGCGGTTGGCCGCCCAGCAGGCACACCGGTAGCAGCGTCACCGCGCACACGGTGTAGGCCACCGAGGTGTACGTCGCCGTGCTGGTGGTGCGCCGCACGGCAGAGCCCAGCAGCGTGTAGCCCGCGGCTGCGGCGCCTCCCCCCAGTGCCAGGGCGTCGCCGAGCAGGGCCTCGCGCGAGGCGTCGGCGTCCACGCCCGTGATGACGACGACGCCCACGAAGGCGAGCAGGGCCCCGAGCACCACGCCGCGGCTCGGACGGCGCCCGGTGAGCCGGTCGACGAGCAGCGTCCACAGCGGCGTCGTGGCGACCAGCGCGGTCGACGCGGTGACGCTGGTCATCCGCAGGCTCGGCACCCAGAGGCCGAAGTGGAGCGCCAGCACGAGCCCCGACAGCACCGCGACGGCCAGCACGCGACGCTCGTGACGCAGCAGGCGAGTGAGCTCGGCGCGGCGGCGCAGCAGCGTCCAGGGCACGACCACCGCGACCGCCAGCGCGTTGCGCCAGAACGCCACCGCGAGCGCCGGAGCGGCCGTCGTCGCGGCGATGGGCGCGGAGAACGACACCGCCACGACACCGAGGGCGAGCAGAGCGGCCGTCGTCGTCGGGCTGTCGTGGTCGGGCTCGCTCACACGACGGACTGTCTCACGCCGGGTGTGGCAGGCTGCGAGGCGTGAGCGAGCAACCGGCTGCCACCGACGCGATCCTCGCCGAGGCTGCGAGCAAGAGCGGGCTGGTCTGGCTGCGACCGCGAGGCGAGTCGCGCGCGTGGCCGGCGTGGCACGTGTGGCACGACGGCGCCGTCGTCGTGGTGAGCGGGCCGGGCGAGCAGCACCTGCCCACGCTCGACGGCGAGCTCGACCTGCTGCTGCGCAGCAAGGACACCGGCGCGCGCATCCTCACCGTGCCGGCCCGCGGCGAACGGCTCGACCCGGACGACGAGCGCTGGGCCTCGGCCGCCGAGGCGCTGGCCGGCTCGCGCCTCAACTCGCACCTGCTGCCGGCCCAGCTGCCGGCGCACTGGCGCGAGGTCGGAGCCGTCATCTCGCGGGTCGTGGCCGCCGGGGCGCCCACCGAGCAGCCGGGCGACTACTCGACCGACAGCCACGCCGCGCCTCCCCCGCCGACGCCGGCGACGACGTCCGGCTGGCGGCCGTTTCACCTGCGCGGCCGGCGCCGCCGTCGCCTCTTCCGCCGCAGCTAGCCCTCAGCGCGGGCGGGCGATGGTGCCCCGCGCGACCGGGACGACGGACCCGGCCACCTCGCACCGGACGGCGCGCCCACCCTCGGCCTCGACCCCGCACCGCAGCGCCGACGGGCGCCCGATCTCACCGCCCTGCCGGACGTCGTACTCCGACCGACCGTCGGGCAGCAGTCCCGCCGCCACGAGCGCCGCGCTCAGCCCGAGCGCCGCCGAGCCGGTGGCGGGATCCTCCGGCACGCCGATGTCGTCGGCGAACACCCGCACGTGGGCCCCTTCGCCGTCCCACGCCGCGACGACGATCCCGCCCAGCGGTCCCGAAAGCGCCTCGCGCAGCAGCGCCCCCGCGGCCCGCAGGCCGGACACGTCCGGGACGCACCGCGCCACGGCGTCCGACCGCACGAGCAGGTAGCAGAAGTCCAGCCCCGTGCCGGCGACCCGCGTCGGCGGCCCCGCCAGGTCGGACGCCGTCAGGCCCACCGACGCCAGCGCCGCCCCGGCGTCCACGGGGTCGCTGACCCGAGGCACTCCCCCGGTGAGCCGCACCCGGCCGTCGCCGTCGAAGCCCACCGGCATGGTGCCCGCTGCGCAGGTCTGCTGCACCGTGTCGGCCCTCACGAGCCCCCGCCGCCGCAGCGCCCACGCCGCGCCCAGCGAGGGGTGCCCCGCGAACGGCAGCTCGGTCACGGGCGTGAAGATCCGCAGGTCGTACGCACCGTCGCCGCGCGCCGTCGGGAACGCCGTCTCCGACAGGTTGAACTCGCGCGCCAGCGCCTGCAGCGCCTCGGCGGCCAGCCCGTCGGTGCCGTGCACCACCGCCAGCGGGTTGCCGGCGAAGGCGCGGTCGCTGAACACGTCGACGACGTCGTACTCGAGCTCGAACACCTCGCGGTCACCGTCCTGCACGCCCTGCAGACTAGGCGGCGCTAGCCTGACCCGCGTGAGCGGCGCACCTTCACGGGTCTTCATCGCGCGCATGTCCGGCCTCGCCGTCTTCGACCCGCACGGCGACCAGGTGGGCCGGGTGCGCGATGTCGTCGTCGTGTTCCGCACCGGACGCCTCGCCCCGCTCGCGGTGGGCCTGGTGGTGGAGGTGCCCGGACGCCGCCGCGTGTTCCTGCCCATGACCCGCGTGACGAGCATCGACGGCGGCCAGGTGATCATGACCGGCGTCGTCAACATGCGCCGCTTCGAGCAGCGGCCCAGCGAGACGCTCGTGCTGGCCGAGCTGCTCGACCGCACGGTGAAGCTGCGCGACGGCAGCGGCGAGGTCGAGGTGGAGGACGTCGCCATGACCCAGCTGCGCACGCGCGACTGGGTGGTCAGCAAGGTCTTCGTGCGCCGCGCCGAACCGCACCGCGGCCTGGGCCGCCGCCTGCGCCGCCGCGGCGAGAGCTTCCTCGTCGACGCCGACCAGGTCGTGGGCCTGTCGATCGAGAGCACCGGCCAGGGTGCGGCCAACCTGCTCGCGACCTTCGGCTCGCTCAAGCCCGCCGACATCGCGGACGTGATCCACGACCTCAGCCCCAAGCGCCGGGTCGAGGTGGCGGCTGCGCTGGGCGACGAGCAGCTCGCCGACGTGCTCGAGGAGCTGCCCGAGGACGACCAGGTCGAGATCCTCACCCAGCTCGAGAACGAGCGCGCCGCCGACGTCCTGGAGGCTATGGAGCCGGACGACGCCGCCGACCTGCTGTCCGAGCTGCCCGCCGACACCGCCGAGCAGCTCCTCGGGCTGATGGAGCCCGAGGAGGCCGCGCCCCTGCGCCGCCTGCTCACCTACGACGAGGACACCGCGGGCGGTCTGATGACCAGTGACCCGGTGATCCTCGGCCCCGACGCCACGATCGCCGAGGCGCTCGCCGTCGTCCGGCGCGCCGAGCTCAGCCCGGCCCTGGCCGCCAGCGTGTTCGTGTGCCGACCGCCGCTCGAGACGCCCACCGGCCGCTACCTCGGCCTCGTGCACATCCAGCGCATGCTCCGCGAGCCACCGCACGCCCCCGTCGGCGGCATCATCGACAAGGACATCGAGCCGCTCGGCCCCGAGGTGACGCTCGCCCAGCTCACGCGGTACCTCGCGACGTACAACATGGTGAGCGCGCCGATCGTGGACGCCGACGGTCACCTGCTCGGCGCGGTGACGGTCGACGACGTGCTCGACCACCTCCTCCCGCAGGACTGGCGCGACGAGGACGACGGCACCGGCGGGGCCGCGAGGAGGCTTCCGCATGGCGCGTGAACGCACTCGCACCCCGCGCCTCGACCAGCCGCGCGAGAGCCGCCGCACCCTGATCTCGCGCCCGCAGGTCGACCCCGAGACCTTCGCCCGGTTCGCCGAGCGCTTCGCGCGCTTCATGGGCACGGCCCGGTTCCTCGTCTACATGACCGGGTTCGTGGCGGTGTGGCTGGCCTGGAACACCTTCGCGCCCGACCGGCTGCAGTTCGACCCCCGCAGCCTCAACTACACGCTGCTCACGCTCATCCTGTCGTTGCAGGCGTCGTACGCCGCCCCGCTGATCCTGCTGGCCCAGAACCGCCAGGACGACCGCGACCGCGTGCTCGGCGAGCAGGACCGCGCCCGCGACGAGCGCGGCCTCGCCGACACCGAGTACCTCACCCGCGAGGTGGCGGCTCTGCGCATCGCGCTGCGTGAGGTGGCCACCCGCGACTTCGTCCGATCGGAGCTGCGCGCCGTGCTCGACGAGCTCGAGGATCGCGACCGCGCGGCCGCCGAGGCCGCCGGAGCCACCGACGACGACGCCGACCCCCACTCGGCCGGTGTGGAGCCAGCCGATCGCAGCTGAGCGCTTCACCCGAACGGTGCTTGTGCCGATGCAGGGTGCATGTCGTCGATGTCGCCGTCCTCGCCTGCCCTGAACGTGCCGCAGCAGCCAGCCGGTGCGGGCTCGGCGACGTTCACCGCGCGCCCGCTGGACATCGAGGAGGTCGGCACCCGCCGTCGCCGGCTCGGCGAGGTGCTGATCGACGAGCAGCTGATCACCGCGGCGCAGCTCGAGGCGGCCCTGCAGGCCCAGCGCAGCACCGACGGCCCGCGCCGCCGGCTCGGCCAGGTGGTCGCCGACCTCGGCTACGCCACCGAGCGTGAGGTCGCCGAGGCGCTCGCCACGCACCTCGGCCTGGAGTCCGCCGACCTGTCGCGCATCGTGCCGGCGCCCGACGTCGTCCGGATGCTGCCGCGCGCCGTGGCCGACCGCACCGGCGTCCTGCTGCTCGACCGCCACCCCGAGGGCGGCCTGGTCGTCGCGACGTCCGACCCCACGAACGTGCTCGCGCTCGACGACGTGAAGATGTACACCCGCGCGCCGGAGCTGTACGTCGTCGTCGCGCCCGCCACCCAGATCAAGGACCACCTCGCGCGCGCCTGGTCGCTGGCCGCCGACGACTCGGTGACGATGATCGCCGACGAGGTGCAGGAGACCGCGAGCGCCGACGACCTCCAGAGCGCCACCGGGTCGACCGACGACGCCCCGATCGTCAAGCTGGTCAACCAGGTGCTCGCCGACGCCGCTCGCCTGCGCGCGTCCGACATCCACATCGAGATGCAGCGCGACGGCCTGCGCATCCGCTACCGCGTCGACGGTCTGCTGCGCGACGTCATGACCGCGCCGAAGCGCCTCGGCCCGTCGGTGGTCAGCCGCGTGAAGATCATGTCGGGCCTCGACATCGCCGAGCGCCGGGTGCCGCAGGACGGCCGTAGCCGCATCGTGGTCGACGGCCAGGCGATCGACACCCGCGTGAGCACGCTGCCGTCGCTGCACGGCGAGAAGATCGTGGTGCGTCTGCTCACCCGCGCCGACAACGTGCCGTCCCTGGCCTCCCTCGGTTTCGAGCCCGAGCAGCTCGAGCTGTTCCTCGGCGCGCTGTCGGTGCCGCAGGGTCTGGTGCTCATCACCGGCCCCACCGGCTCGGGCAAGACCAACACCCTGTACGCCGCGATCCACGAGACGATGACGCCGGACAAGAACATCGTCACCCTCGAGGACCCCATCGAGGTGCAGCTGCCCGGCATCACCCAGGTGCAGGTCAACACCAAGTCGGGCATGACGTTCGACGCCGGCCTGCGTTCGATCCTGCGCCAGGACCCCGACATCGTGCTCGTCGGCGAGGTGCGTGACGCGCTGACCGCCGAGCTGGCCCTGAAGGCCTCGCTCACCGGTCACCTCGTGCTCACCACGCTGCACACCAACTCCGCCGTCGCCGCGCTCACCCGCCTCGTCGACATGGGCGTCGAGCCGTTCCTCGTGGCGTCGTCGCTGACGGCCGCGGTCGCCCAGCGCCTCGTGCGCAAGCCCTGCGACTCGTGCGCCGAGGGCTACATCCCGGACGACGGCACGCTGGCCCTGCTCGGCCTGAAGATCGACGACATCCTCGACGCCACCCCGCTCAGGGGCGTCGGCTGCCCCGACTGCGGTGGCACCGGGTACCGCGGCCGCACGGCGGTCTACGAGGTGCTCGAGGTCGACGCCGCCATGCGCACGGTGCTCATGACCTCGGCCACCGAGTCGGCCGTGGGCGCCCAGGCACGCGCCGTCGGCATGATGACGCTGCGCGCCTCGGCGCTGGAGAAGGCCAAGCGCGGCGAGACGACGTTCGAGGAGGCCGTGCGCGTCACGCACGCCGACCACACCGGCGGCAAGCACTGCCCCTCGTGCGAGCGCGGCGTCGAGTCCGGCATGCTGGCCTGCCCTTGGTGCGGCGTCTCGCTCGACAGCAGCTGCGGCTCGTGCGGCCGTCAGCTCGACCCGGAGTGGAAGCTCTGCCCCTGGTGCCGGACGCCGGCGGCCTAGCCGGCGGCGTCGACGGCGTCGGCCTCGCCGGCCTCGGGCTCCTGCCCCACCTCGCCGTCGGGCGAGCCGGCGCTGTCGGCCAGTCGAGCGCTCGCCGCGCCCCAGGCCCGCAGCTCCTCGACCGACAGCCGGTCGACGACGTACCGGGTGATCCCGTCGAGGTGCGTCGGTGAGGCGGCCTTCAGCCGCTCGAAGCCGGCGTCGGTGAGCACCGCGAGCACACCGCGCGCGTCCAGCGGGTCGGGCTCGCGCCGCACCTGGCCGTCGCGCACCATGCGGTCGACGAGGCGGCTGAGACCGCTGCGCGAGAGCAGCACCCGGTTCGCGAGCTCGGTCATCCGCAGGCGGTGGCCCGGCGCCTCGACCAGCTGCACCATCACGTCGTAGACGGCCAGCGGCACACCGTGCCCGGCCATCAGATCGGCCTCGAGGCGGCGCACCACCGTCGCGTGCGCCCGTAGGAACGACCGCCAGGCGTACAGCTCGTCGTCCGCGGGGCGGCGTCGTCGGTGCGGGTC
>JBQCES010000051.1:0-3336 GCA_051960055.1 Angustibacter sp.
CGCGCTGCGGCTGCAGGCGGTGCTGGCCGGTCAGCCGGTCTCGCGCGAGCTCGGCTGAGCCCGGGTCCGAGCCGCCGCGCGGACGGGTGAGGCGGCGACGGCGAGCGCCACGAGCGCGCCGACCAGCCAGTACTGGTTGTAGAAGGCCTGCTTGTTGACCAGGTTGGCGACCAGGAGCACCAGCGCCAGCCAGCCGAGCAGCTCCGGGAGCGCCGGACGGCGCCGCCACACCGCGACGCACGCGCCGACGAGCACGGTGAGCACCACCAGGCCGGTGAGCCAGAACGGCGGCGTCCAACCCAGCTCGGTGCGTGCGGCGATGAACCACGTGTTGGCGAAGCGGATCGGGTGGAACGACACCAGCAGCGAGACGGTGTCGTGCCAGAAGTCGGCGGGGGAGACCACGAACCACGGCAGCACGAGCAGGCCCGCGAGCCCGCCGGTCGCGACGGCACGCCGCCACCCGAAGGCCGGCCAGCAGGCCAGCACCGGCAGCAGCACGGCCAAATGCTGCTTGCTGGCGCAGCCGAGTGCGAGCGGCAGCACCGCCCACCAGGCGCGACGCCGCTGCACCAGGAGCGCCCACCCGGCGAGGCAGGCGAACAGCAGCGGCTCGGTCCAGGCCTGCTCGGCCTGGGTCACGGCGCCGGGGGCGAGAGCGAGCAGCGTCGCGGCGCCGAGCGACAGGCTCGACCACCGTGGGCCGCGGACCTCGCCGGGGCCGGCCTGGTCGCGCGGCGCCAGCAGCGCGGTGCAGGCGAGCCCCACCAGCAGCGCCACCACCCGAGCCCATCGCACGTCACCGGCCAGCCAGCGGCCGGGGGCCAGGAGCACCGCCGTCCACGGCAGGTAGGTGAAGGCGTCCTGGATGCCCGGAGAGTCGTGCCAGGTCATCGCGTACATGTTCTGGCCGTGGGCCAGGCCGTCCGACGCCTGCTGCAGCGTCACCCAGACGTCGATCCGCGGCGCGGGCACCACGACGATCGTCGCCACGGCGACGGCCACGACACCCGTCGCCGCCACCGCGGCGGCAGCCACCCGACCGCGCGGGCCGGGCAGCGCGAGGGTCGCGGCGGCCAGCAGCGTGACGGCGGCGACGAGGTGCGCGAGCAGCCGGCGGTGCCCGGCGTCGGCGTGACTGAAGAACGGCACGGCCTCGGCCACGACCGCGGCCACCACCAGCGCGCCGGCGAGCACCGGGCGGGGCAGGGCGGTGAGCCGCCAGCGGCGCAGCAGCGCCGTCGCGAGCAGCACCATGGCGCTGGTGAGCACGACGACGATGCCGAGCCGGTACCGGACGACGCTCCACTGGAGCGCGGTGAAGTAGCCGAGCCAGACGACCAGCAGGCTGGTCGCGGCTGCAGTGGGGTTCAGCGGTACAGCTCCTCGACCTCGCCGGAGAAGTCCTTCATCACGACGCCGCGCTTGAGCTTCAGCGACGGCGTGAGGTAGCCGCCCTCCTCGGTGAAGTCGACGGGCAGGATCCGGAACTTGCGGATCGACTCGGCCTTGCTCACCGCCCGGTTGGCGTCGTCGACGGCGCGCTGCACCTCGGCCTGCACGGCCGCGTCGCCCGCCGCGGTGTCGACGTCCATGGCCGACAGGCCGTTGTTCGACAGCCAGACCGGCAGCATCTCGGCGTCGAGCGTGATGAGCGCTCCGATGAACGGCTTCTGGTCGCCGACGACGATGCACTGCGACACCAGCGGGTGCGCGCGGATGCGGTCCTCGAGCACTGCGGGGGCGACGTTCTTGCCCCCCGCGGTCACCAGGATCTCCTTCTTGCGGCCGGTGATGCGCAGGTAGCCGTCGGAGTCGAGCGTGCCGAGGTCGCCGCTGTGGAACCAGCCGCCGGCCAGTGCCTCGGCCGTCGCCTGCTCGTTGTTCCAGTAGCCCTTCATGACGTGCGGGCCCTTGATGAGCACCTCGCCGTCGTCGGCGATGCGCACCGAGTTGCCCGGAAGCGGCGGCCCGACGGTGCCGATCTTGATCAGGTCGGGCGTGTTGACCGTGGTGGGTGCGGTGGTCTCGGTGAGGCCGTAGCCCTCGAGCACCGTGATGCCCGCGCCGCGGAAGAAGTGGCCGAGCCGCTCACCGAGGGGCGCGCCGCCGGAGACGGCGTACTGCACCTGGCCGCCCATGGCGCCGCGCAGCTTGGTGTACACCAGCTTGTCGAACACCGCGTGCTTCACGCGCAGCCCCAGCCCGCCGCCGCCCTCCTGCTGGGCCTTGCTCCAGGCCACGGCGGTGTCGGCCGCCGCGTGGAAGATCCGGCCCTTCCCCTCTCCCTCGGCCTTGGCCTCGGCGGAGTTGTAGATCTTCTCGAACACGCGGGGCACCGAGAGCACGAACGTCGGCTGGAACTCCGCGAGGTCGTCGAGCAGGCTCTTGATGTCGGCGGTGTGCCCCAGCCGGGCCCCGGCGGTCACGGTGAGCACCTGGATGAACCGCGCGAACACGTGCGCGAGCGGGAGGAAGAGCAGCGTCGAGGCACCGTCGGCACTCACCACCTGGTTGAGCCGGGCCACCGCGTTGTCGCACAGCGCCATGAAGTTGAGGTGCGTGAGCTCGCAGCCCTTGGGGCGGCCGGTGGTGCCGGAGGTGTAGATCAACGTCGCGATGTCGTCCGGACGCGCTGCAGCGCGCCGCTCGTCGACGACGGAGGGGTCCTGGTCAGCGCCCGCAGCGACGACGTCGTCGAGGCCGCCCGCGTCGATCTGCCAGACGTCGGAGAGGGCGGGCAGGTCGCCGCGCACCGACCCGACCGTCTTGGCGTGCGAGGCGGTCTCCACGACGCACGCGGTGGCGCCGGAGTCGCTGAGGATCCACGACACCTGCTCGGCCGACGAGGTCTCGTAGATCGGCACGGTGATGGCGCCGGCCGACCAGATGGCGAAGTCGACGAGCGTCCACTCGTAGCGGGTCTTGCTCATCAGGGCCACGCGGTCACCGGGCTGGATCCCTGCGGCGACCAGGCCGAGCGCCACCTGCTGCACCTGCTCCGCGAACTGCGCCGCCGTGACGTCCTGCCACCGGCCCTGGACCCGGCGGCTGAACAGCACTCGGTCGGGGGTCTGCTCGGCGTGCTTGACCACCAGCGAGCTGGTGTTCCCGGTGGTCGGCTCAGCGACCAGCGCGGGACCGGAGAACTCGGCCACAGGGTGCCTCCTTGCGACGGGGTGAGCCCCGACCCTACCGGCGAGTTGGGTTCTGGTCACGACTGTCCGCCCGCGTCGGCGCCGCTGCCGTCGTGGCCTTTGTTCCAGGGGGGGAGCGGCGCGGGGTGCAGCTCGCGCCGCCGGGTGCGCGATGCTGGGGCCGTTCGTGCGATCGACC
>JBQCES010000052.1:0-3204 GCA_051960055.1 Angustibacter sp.
CGGCACCGGCGGCTCCGGTCGAGGCGCCGGCCCCCGAGGCCGCGCCCATGGTCGAGGCGCCCGC
The DNA here is from genome assembly GCA_051960055.1 of Angustibacter sp. Taxonomy (GTDB): domain Bacteria; phylum Actinomycetota; class Actinomycetes; order Actinomycetales; family Angustibacteraceae; genus Angustibacter. Next base: position 65 of record JBQCES010000052.1, read on the forward strand.
CGCTGCTCCGGCCGCCCCGGCCGCCAAGCCGGCGCCGACTGCACCGCCCGCGCCGGCCGCACCCGCTGCCCCCGCGCCGGCCGCACCCACCCCGGCGCCGGCCAAGCCCGCAGCCGCGAAGGCCGCGCCCACGCCGGGCCCGGCGCGTCCCGCGCCCGCCGCACCTGCGGCTCCCGCGGCTCCGGCCGCTCCGGCGGCCCGCGCCGAGGGTGGCGCGCGTCCCGGCGCCCCGCGTCCGGGCAACAACCCCTTCGCCCCGAGCCAGGGCATGCCGCGTCCCGGCGCGCCGCGCCCGGGCAACAACCCCTTCGCCGCTGAGCAGGGCATGCCCCGCCCGCAGGGCGGCCCCCGCCCGCAGCGGCCGGCCGCGGGCCCCGGTGGCGCGCGCCCGAACCCCGGCATGATGCCGGCGCGTCCGAGCGTGGGTCGTCCCGGTGCGCCGGGTCGTCCTGGTGCGCCGGGCGGTCGTGGTGCCGGTGGCGGTCGTCCCGGTGGCGGCGGTGGCGGGTTCGCCGGTCGTCCCGGTGGCGGTGGCGGCGGGTTCGCCGGTCGCCCCGGTGGCGGTGGCGGTCGTGGCCCCGGTGGTCGCGGCGGCACGCAGGGTGCGTTCGGTCGCGGTGGCGGCCGTCCGGTCCGTGGGCGCAAGAGCAAGCGCGCGAAGCGCCAGGAGTTCGAGCAGATGCAGGCGCCGTCGCTCGGCGGTGTCACGGTTCCCCGCGGTGACGGCTCGACCGTCGTCCGCGTGCGTCGGGGCTCGAGCCTCAGCGACTTCGCCGACAAGATCGGCGCGAACCCGGCGAGCCTGGTGACGGTGCTGTTCCACCTCGGTGAGATGGCCACCGCCACGCAGTCCCTCGACGAGGACACCTTCCGGGTGCTCGGCGCCGAGCTCGGCTACGACATCCAGGTCGTCTCCCCCGAGGACGAGGAGCGCGAGCTGTTCGACGCGTTCAACATCGACCTCGAGAGCGGCATCGAGGGTGAGGACGACGAGGACCTCGAGGCGCGCCCGCCGGTGGTCACGGTCGTGGGTCACGTCGACCACGGAAAGACCCGTCTCCTCGACGCCATCCGCAACGAGGACGTCGTCGGCGGCGAGGCCGGTGGCATCACCCAGCACATCGGCGCCTACCAGGTGCACCGCGAGCACGAGGGCATCGAGCGTGCGATCACCTTCATCGACACCCCGGGTCACGAGGCGTTCACCGCCATGCGTGCTCGTGGTGCGAAGGTCACCGACATCGCGATCCTCGTCGTCGCTGCCGACGACGGCGTGATGCCGCAGACCATCGAGGCGCTCAACCACATGCAGGCGGCTGACGTGCCGATCGTCGTCGCGGTCAACAAGATCGACGTCGACGGCGCCAACCCGAGCAAGGTGCGCCAGCAGCTCACCGAGTACAACCTCGTGGCCGAGGAGTACGGCGGCGACACGATGTTCGTCGACGTCTCCGCCAAGGCGGGTCAGAACATCGACCAGCTGCTCGACGCCGTCCTGCTCACCGCGGACGCCGCGCTCGACCTGCGGGCCAACCCCGACCGCGACGCGCGCGGCGTGGCGATCGAGGCGAACCTCGACCGCGGCCGCGGCGCCACGGCGACGGTGCTCGTGCAGGCCGGCACACTCCACGTCGGCGACGCGATCGTCACCGGCTCGGCCTACGGCCGCGTGCGGGCGATGCTCGACGAGCACGGCAACAACGTCGAGGAGGCCGGACCGTCGCGTCCGGTGCAGGTGCTCGGTCTGTCGTCCGTGCCCCGCGCCGGTGACACCTTCGTGGTGGCTCCCGACGACCGCACGGCTCGCCAGATCGCCGAGCGGCGCGAGGCGGCCGACCGACAGGCGTCCCTGGCCAAGGCCCGCAAGCGGATCAGCCTCGAGGACCTCAACGAGGCGCTCGCGGCCGGCAAGGTCGAGACGCTCAACCTCATCCTCAAGGGCGACGTGTCCGGTTCGGTCGAGGCCCTCGAGGACGCGCTGCTGCAGATCGACGTCGGTGAGGAGGTCGAGCTGCGGATCATCGACCGCGGTGTCGGTGCGATCACGCTGAACAACATCAACCTCGCGATGGCGTCCGACGCGATCATCATCGGCTACAACGTGCGAGCCGAGGGTCAGAACGCCGACGTCGCCGACCGCGAGGGCGTCGAGATCCGCTACTACTCGGTGATCTACCAGGCCATCGAGGAGGTCGAGGCAGCGCTCAAGGGCATGCTCAAGCCGGAGTTCGAGGAGGTCGAGCTCGGCAGCGCCGAGATCCGCGAGATCTTCCGGTCGAGCAAGTTCGGCAACATCGCCGGTTCGATCGTCCGCTCGGGCGAGATCCGGCGCGGCACCCGGGCGCGGATCACCCGCAACGGGGTCGTGGTGGCCGAGAACATCGAGATCGCCGGACTGCGCCGCTTCAAGGACGACGTCACCGAGGTCCGCGAGGGCTTCGAGTGCGGCATCAACCTCGGGTCGTTCAACGACCTGCAGCTCGGTGACCTCATCTCGACCTACGAGATGCGCGAGAAGCCGCGCGACTGAGCGGTTGAACGACTGATCGAGCACGACCACGGGAGGCACCTGGCGACCACGAGTCGGCAGGTGCCTCCCGTGCTGCACCACCCAGCACCACCCCGCGATCCCACCAGCTGACAGGACGAGCCATGAGCGAGAACCCCCGCGCCCGCAAGATCGCCGACCGCATCAAGGTGATCGTGGCCGAGACGCTCGAGCACAAGGTCAAGGACCCCCGCCTCGGCTTCGTCACCGTCACCGACACCCGTGTCACCGGCGACCTGCAGCACGCGACCGTCTTCTACACCGTGTTCGGCTCCGACGAGGAGCGCGCCGGCACAGCCGCCGCCCTCGAGAGCGCGAAGGGCATCATCCGGCGCGAGGTCGGCCAGGGCATCAGCCTGCGCCTCACCCCGAGCCTGGAGTTCATCGCCGACGCGATGCCCGAGAACGCCGCGCACATCGACGACCTGCTGCGCCGCGCCGCCGAGCTCGACGCGGCCGTGGCCGCCCAGGCCAACGGCAAGGCGCCGGCCGGCGAGGCCGACCCGTACCGCAAGCCGGTATCGGCCGAGGACTCCGACGAGGCGATGGACGACGAGGACGCCGACGCCCGCTCGTGATCATGCACGCCAGC
>JBQCES010000053.1:0-27961 GCA_051960055.1 Angustibacter sp.
TCATCACCGTGGCCGCCGCCGAGGTGGGCGTGGCGCTCGCCGCGGTGCTGCTGCTGTTCCGCCGCCGTGGCGACGTCGACCTGCGGCAGGCGCACGACCTCGCCGAGCGCGTGGACGTCCCGTGAGCGGCCTCGCCTGGGCCGCGCGCGCCGCGGTGCTCGCGCCGCTGCTCGCTGCGCTGGCCGGCACCTTCGTGCCTCGCGACGGACGCCGGGCCGCGGCCGGGGTGGCCCTGGCCGGTACCGCGGTCGCGCTCGTCGCGGCAGTGGCCGAGCTGGCGCTCGCCGGTGACGTGCGGCGCGTGAGCCTCTTCGGCTCGGTGCCCACCGGTGGCGGCGTCGTGCACCTCGACCTGCGCGCCGACGACCTGAGCGCCGTCGTCGCCGTGATGGTGGCGGTCGTCGCGCTGTGCGTGCAGCTGTACTCGACGGCTTACCAGGCGGGCGACCCGCGCTACCGCGCGTTCGCCGCCACCGTGTCGCTGTTCACCGCGGCGATGATGCTCGTGGTGCACGCCGACGACCTCGTGCTGCTGCTCATCGGCTGGGAGGCCATGGGCCTGTGCTCCTACCTGCTCGTGGGTCACGAGAGCGAGCGCGAGGCGGCGCGCGCGGCGGCCGTGAAGGCGTTCCTCGTGACGCGCGTCGGTGACGTCGCGTTCGTCATCGGCATCGTCGTGCTGTGGGTCGCCGGGAGCACGACGCGCCTCAGTACCTTGCTCGAACCTGCTGCGCTGCAGGCGATCGGGACGCCGACGCTCACGGCGGCGGCGCTGCTGCTGATCGTCGGAGTGGTCGGCAAGTCGGCACAGTTCCCGCTGCACACCTGGCTCCCCGACGCCATGGAAGGCCCGACGCCGGTGTCGGCGCTGATCCACGCCGCCACCATGGTCGCCGCCGGTGGAGTGGTGCTGGCGCGGCTGCTGCCGCTGCTCGGGCACGCGCCGGCCGCGCGCGCGACGCTCGCCGTCGTCACCGCGGTGACGATGCTCGGCGCGGCGCTGGTGGCTCTCGTGCAGACCGACCTCAAGCGCGTGCTCGCGTGGTCGACCATCAGCCAGGTCGCCTACCTGCTCGCGGCGCTGGCCGTCGTCCCGGTGGCGCTCGGGCCGGCGTCGTCGGTGGTGCACCTGCTGTCGCACGCGGGGTTCAAGGCGCTGCTGTTCCTGTCGGCCGGCGCGCTGGCGCACCAGGTGCACAGCACCGCGCTCGGCGACCTCGCCGGTGCCGGACGCCGCGCGCCCGCCATCGCGGCGCTGTTCACCGTAGGCCTCGCCTCCCTCGCCGGTGTGCCTCCGCTGTCGGGCTACTGGTCGAAGGAGGCCGTGCTCGGTGCGGCCGAGGAGGCCACGCACGGCGCGTGGGCCTGGACGGCCTGGCTCGTCCTCGTCGTGGGCCTGCTCACCGGCCTGGTCACCGCCGCCTACTGCGGTCGCACCTGGTGGCTGGTCGTGCGCGAGACACCGCGCGAAGCGCATGCCGAGATGGCGGACGTCGACGACCCCGGTGCCGACGTCGCGGCAGCCGAGGGGGCTGTGCCCGTGATGCCGGTGCCTCGCGCCATGACGGTGCCTCTCGTGGTGCTGGCCGTGCCGGCGCTGGCGGGCGGGCTGCTGCTGCTCGGGCCGGCGGCGCCGGGTGAGGTGCACGTGGGCGTCGCGACCGCGGCGCTGGGCGCCCTGCTCGCGGTGCTCGGCGTCGGCGCAGCGCTGCTGCTCGCACGACGGGTCGGTGACCCGGCTGCGCTGCTTCCGGCTGCGCTGCAACGGATCCTGTCGTCCGGATTCGGCGTCGACCACGCCCAGCACGTGCTGGTCGTGCGTCCGGCGCGGGCCCTCGCGCGCCTGCTCACCACCGGCGACCGCGACGTCGTCGACGCGTACGTCCGCGCTCCCGCGACGGTGAGCCGCTGGGCCGGTCTCGCGTTGCGGCGCACGCAGACCGGCAGTGCCACCGGCTACCTCACCTGGGTGGTGGCGGGCGGCGTCGTCGCTGCCCTCGTGGGGGTGGGGCTGCGATGAGCGCGTTGCTCGTGCTGCTGGTCGGGCTGCCGCTGGTGAGCGCGCTCGTGCTGATGCTCGCTCCGCGCCGGCTCGGTGAGGAGGTCGCGCCGACGATCGGCGTGGTCGCCAGCGCCGTGACGGCCCTCGCGGCGGTGCTCACGCTGGTGTCGGCGCCCTGGCGCGCCGCCGGGCCGGCGCTCGAGATCGACGTGCCGTGGGTGCCGACGCTGGGCGTCCGGCTGCACCTGGTGCTCGACGGCATGAGCCTGCCGCTCGTGCTCCTCACCGCCGCCCTGGGCGTCGCGGTGACGCTGCACGTCGCGCGTCGCCCACCGGCCACCGATCCCGACATCGCGCCGTCCACGCGCTCGCTCGTCGCGGCCCTGCTGACCGTCGAGGGCGGGGCCCTCGCAACCTTCACCGCTGCTGACCTGATCGTGTTCTTCCTCGCCTTCGAGACCGTGCTGATCCCCATGTGGGCGATCGTGCGGTGGTGGGGCGATCCGCACGACGCGCCAGCCCGGCGCGATGCGGCCGCCCGCTTCGTGCTCTACACCGCGCTCGGTTCGGCCGTGATGCTGCTGGGCCTGCTGGTCGTGGCGCTCGACGCCGGCACGAGCGACCTCGTGGCGCTCGCGGCCGCGCACGGCGACGGCATGGGCCGCACCGCCCAGGTCGCGGCGGCCGCGTTGCTGCTCGGTGGCCTCGCCGTGAAGGTGCCGGTGTGGCCGCTGCACACGTGGCTTCCGGCCGCGCACACGACCGCACCCACGGTCGGTTCGGTGCTGCTCGCCGGCGTCCTGCTCAAGATGGGCAGCTACGGCATGGTGCGGATCGTCGTCCCCGTTGTGCCGCAGGGGTTTTCGGTGGTGGCTCCGTACCTCGCGGCGTTCGGGGTGGTGGGCATCATCTGGGGTGCGCTGGTGTGCCTCGTCGAGCGCGACCTCAAGCGGCTCGTGGCCTACTCTTCGGTGTCGCACATGGGGTTCGTGACGCTCGGCATCGCCACCGGCACGCCGCAGGGGCTGCAGGGCGCGCTGTTCGCCAACGTCGCCCACGGCATCATCACCGCGCTGCTGTTCCTCGTCGCCGGAGGGCTCAAGGACCGCACCGGCAGCGGCCTGCTGTCGCGCATCGGAGGAGGGCTGCGCGACAGCCGTCCCCGGCTCGGCGCGCTGCTCGCCGTCGGCTGCATCGCCGGGCTCGGGCTGCCCGGCCTGGCGGGCTTCTGGGGTGAGCTGCTCGCGATCTTCGGTGCGTGGCAGGGGCTCCCCGGTGGGTCGGTGACCTACTGGCGCGTGCTCGCCGTCGTCGCCGCGGTGGGGACGGCGCTCGCCGCCGCCTACCTGCTGCGGGTGCTGCGAACGGTGTGGCACGGCGTGCCCTCCGCGCCGGCTGCGGCGGACGACGCCAGCGACGCCAGCGACGCCAGTGCGGTCGAGCTGTGGGTCGGCGCGCCGCTCGTGGTGCTCACGGTCGCGCTGGGGCTGTTCCCGTGGCTCGTGCTGCGCGTCACCGAGCCGGCCGTGCAGGCGCTCATCGCCGTAGCCAGGGGGACCGTCTGATGGGCGTCCCCGCGGTCGACTGGCTCGCCGTCGCGCCGGCCCTGCTGCCGGCGGCCGGTGCCGTCGTCGTCCTGGCGGTCGACGCGGTGCTCGGGCGCGGGCGGGCCCCGCGCGTGCTGGCCGGCATCGGCGTCGTGAGCCTGCTCGCGGCCCTGGTGACGCTGGTGCCGCTGGCGTCCGGCACGCGGCGCACCTTCTGCGCGGCGGCCGGCTCGTGCGGCTGGGTCGCCAGCCACCTCAGCTTCGCGTTGCAGCTCGTCGTGCTCGTGAGCGCGCTCGTCACGCTGCTGCTCGCGCTCGCCGACCTGCGCACCGGGTGGCCGGACGTCGACCGGCCGGCTCGGCCGCTCGCCGAGCTGCTCGTGCTGATGCTCACCGCGACGGCTGGTGCGACGGCGCTCGCGGCGGCCCGCGACCTGGCGACCTTCACCGTCGCGCTCGAGACCGCGTCGCTGCCGCTCGTGGGTCTGGTGGCGCTGCGGCGGGACGCGCGCGGCGCCGAGGCCGGCGTCAAGCTGCTGCTCACGGCCGTGCTGTCGTTCGGGTTGCTGACGCTGGGCGTCGCCCTGCTGTACGCGTCCACCGGCTCGCTGTTCCTCGGGGCCCGGGTGTCCGAGCAGCTCGGCGACCTCGCGGTGGTGCACGGCCTCGGTCTCGCGCTCGTCGTGGCGGGCGCCGCGTTCAAGCTGTCCCTCGTGCCGTTCCACCTGTGGACGCCCGACACCTACGCCGGTGCGCCGCTGCCCGTCGCGGCGTTCCTGTCGACCGTGTCGAAGGCCGCTGGGCTCACGGCGGTCGTGGTGGTGCTGGGGGTGGGTGCACCCGAGCGCAGCAGCGTGTGGGCCGCGCCCGTCGGCGTCCTCGCTGTGGTCACCATGACGGTCGGCAACCTGGTGGCCTTGCGCCAGGACGGCGCCGTCCGGCTGCTCGCGTGGTCGACCGTCGCGCAGGCCGGTTGGGCGCTGCTGCCTCTGGCCGGAGCGGTGGGGCACGGGCGCGTGCCCGGTGCGGTGTCGGCGTCCATCGCCTACCTGCTGGCCTACGTGACCGCAACCGTCACGGCCTTCGCAGTGGTGGCTCGCACGGCACGCGTGCACCGCGACGGCGACCGCCACCGGCTCACCGCCTACGCGGGCCTGTGGCGCGAGCAGCCGGCGCTGGCGCTGGTGCTGGCGTTCGCCCTGGTCTGCCTGGCCGGCCTGCCGCCGGGCGTCATGGGGCTGGTGGCCAAGGTGGTGGCGATCGTGCCGGTCGTGGGTGCCGAGGCGTGGTGGGTGGTGGCGTTCGCCGTCGTCAACGTCGTGCTCGGCGTTGCGGTCTACCTGCGGTGGGCGGTGCAGGTGTTCTCCCCGCGGATCGAGGGCGAGGCGGCGGTCGAGGCGCCCCGCACGCCGCTGGCCGGCCGGCTCGCGCTGTCGCTCGCCGCCGCCGGCTGCGTGGCCCTCTCGGTGCTGCCCGAGGGCCTCATCGGTCTGCTCGCCGGCGCGCCGCTGCACTGACGCGCCGCCGAAGTGCTCTGGCGTGCATGATCACGCCAGAGGACGTCGGGCGTGATCATGCACGCCAGCGCAGCAGCCGGGAACGTTGGACGCCGGTCCGTGCGTTCTCCCCACAGCCGCGCACGGTGCGAGGCGACTGCACGATCGGAAGGACGACATGGGCCACCAGCACTTCAACGGGCTCAAGACCGCGGCGCTGCTCGGCGGCATCTTCGGCCTGCTGCTGCTCGTGGGTGGGGTGCTCGCGAACGGCCGGTTCATCTGGGCCTTCGCACTGTTCGGCCTGGCGATGACCGCCTACGGCTACTGGAACAGCGACAAGATCGCGATCCGCGCCATGCACGCCCGGCCGGTGAGCGAGGCCGAGCAGCCGGCGATGTACCGCATCGTGCGCGAGCTCTCGACGCGCGCCCAGCAGCCGATGCCGCGCCTGTACGTCTCCCCGACCATGGCGCCCAACGCGTTCGCCACCGGCCGCAATCCGCGCAACGCGGCTGTCTGCGCCACCGAGGGCATCCTCGCGATCCTCGACGAGCGCGAGCTGCGCGGCGTGCTCGGCCACGAGCTGATGCACGTCTACAACCGCGACATCCTCACCTCGTCGGTGGCGGCGGCGATCGGTGGCGTGATCACCTCGGTCGCGCAGATCGGCCTGTTCTTCGGCGGCGGCTTCGGCGGCAGCGACGAGGACCGCCCCAACCCGATCGCGATGCTGCTCATCGCGCTCGCGGCGCCGCTGGCCGCCGTCGTGATCCAGATGGCGATCAGCCGCACGCGCGAGTACGACGCCGACGAGGACGGCGCGAACCTCACCAGCGACCCGCTCGCGCTCGCGTCGGCGCTGCGCAAGCTCGAGGCCGGTACGCGCCAGCTGCCCCTGCCGCCCGACCGCGAGCTGGTGAACTCCAGCCACCTGTTCATCGCCAACCCGTTCCGCGGCGACGGCTTCTCCAAGCTCTTCAGCACCCACCCGCCCATGGCCGAGCGCATCGCGCGCCTGGAGTCCATGGCCGGCTACCGCCGCTGACCTCCGTCCCGTTGATCACGTTATGTGGGCGACACTCCGCTTGCCGAGGGTTGCAACCCTCGGTAAGCGGCGTGTCACCTAGGTAACGTTATCAACTTCGCGCGGGCGGCAGCGGGGGGTGGCAGCGCGGGGGTCAGGGGCGCGGGGTGAGGACGCCACGGTCGAGGTCGGCGAGGGACGCGCACCCCGCCAGCCCCAGGGTGAGCTCGAGCTCGGCGACGACGTGCTCGAGGACGGCGGCGACGCCGGCCTCGCCGGCCAGGGCGAGGCCGTAGACCCACGGCCGCCCGATGCCCACGACGTCGGCGCCCAGCGCCAGCGCGATGAGCGCGTCCGCCCCCGACCGCACCCCGCTGTCGAAGACCACCGGCACGCGGCCGCCCACCCGCTCGACGACGCCGGGCAGCGCCGCCAGCGAGGCCAGCGCGCCGTCGACCTGGCGGCCGCCGTGGTTCGACACCCACACACCATCGACGCCGGCGTCCAGAGCCCGCGAGGCGTCGTCCGCGTGCTGAATCCCCTTGAGCACGATGGGCAGGCGCGTGCGCTCGCGCAGCCAGGCCAGCTCGTCCCAGGTGAGGCTCGGCCGCGAGAACACCTCGAGGAACGTCTCGACCGCAGCCCGTGGCACCGGCGAGCGCAGGTTCGCCCGCGTGCCGCCGGGGTGGTGACGCGCCATCGACAGCAGCGCCGCGACGGCCGCGGGTGTGGGCCGCTCGCGGGCCCCGGACGGCGACCCCGCCCGCACCCGCTCACGCACCAGCCCGGCGAACACCGGGTCGGCGGTGTACTGCGCGATGCCGAGCCCGTGGGCGAACGGCAGGTAGCCGAGGTCGAGGTCGCGCGGACGCCAGCCGAGCGTGTGGGTGTCGAGCGTGACGACGAGCGCCTCGCACCCGGACGCCTCGGCCCGCCGCACGAAGCTCTCGGCCAGCTCGTCGTGGTTGCTCCAGTAGAGCTGGAACCAGCGCGGGCCACCGGCTGCGGCGGCGACGTCCTCCATCGAGTGCGACGCCTGGCTCGACTGCACCATCGGCAGGCCGACGCGCGCAGCCGCCCGCGCCACCGCGACGTCGGCCCCGCGGTGCGCGAGCTCCAGCACGCCGATGGGGCAGAGCAGCAGCGGGGCGGCCAGGCGCCGTCCGAACAGCTCGGTGGAGACGTCGGCCGCCGACACGTCGCGCAGCATGCGCGGCACGACCGCCCACCGGTCGAACGCCGCCAGGTTCGCGCGTGCCGTCCGCTCCTGCCCGGCCGAGCCTGCGACGTAGGCGAAGGCCCGCCGCGACATCCGTTGCTCGGCCGCCGCCTCGAGTGCGGCCGCGGACGTCGGCACCACCGGGCGCCGTCCGTAGACCCCCGCGCGGTAGATGGCCGCCTGGACGGCCCGGCCGACGCTCGCCACGGGCGTCAGCGGTAGTTGGTGAACTGCAGCGCGACGTCGAGGTCGGACTCCTTGAGCATGCGCTGCACCGCCTGCAGGTCGTCGCGCGACTTGCTCGTGACGCGCAGCTCGTCGCCCTGGATGTGCGCCTTCACCGACTTCGGCCCCTCGTCGCGGATCAGCTTGGAGATCTTCTTGGCGCTCTCCTGGCTGAGCCCCTCCTTGAGGGTGGACTCGATGCGGAACTCCTTGCCGGACGCCTTGGGCTCGCTGGAGTCGAGCGCCTTCAGCGACACCCCGCGGTGCACGAGCTTGCTCTGCAGGACGTCGAGCACGGCCTTCGCGCGCTCCTCGCTGTTGGCCTTGATGAGGATCATCTCGCCGCTCCAGCCCACCGAGGCGTCGGTGCCCTTGAAGTCGTAGCGCTGCGCGACCTCCTTGGCGGCCTGGTTGAGCGCGTTGTCGACCTCCTGGCGGTCGACCTTGCTGACGACGTCGAACGAGGAGTCGGCCATGGTGTCCTCCGGGTGGGACGGCTGGTGGGACGGCGGGTGGGGGATCGGGTTTCGGATCGGCAGGGCGTCCTTGCTATCCTTCCATCCGCCGGATCACGGGGGCACTTCGGTGCTCGCGCCCGGCACGGCAGGTTGCCCGAGCGGCCAATGGGAGCGGACTGTAAATCCGTCGCGAAAGCTTCGAAGGTTCGAATCCTTCACCTGCCACCCGCGATGAGCGCTCGGCCCCCACCACCTGGTGGGGGCCGACTGCGTTGTGGGCGTGGTCGTGGTTCAGCTCCGCGCTCCACGAGGTGACCGGTGCCACGGCGTTCTGGAGCTCGTGGTGGATCTGCCGACGGTCAGGGCGAGCGACGCGGCGGCGAGCAGGCCGCCGGTGATCGCGACATCGCGCGAACCGGCCGCGGTCAGCACCTGGGCGCCCAGCAGCGCGCCACCGGCGATCCCGACGTTGAAGGCGGTGTTCACCAGGGCCGAGCCGGCGTCGGGGGCGGTCGGGGCCCTGCGCAGGGCGAGGGTCTGGAGCAACGTCGGCAGGGCGCCGAAGCCCAGACCCCACACGACCAGCGCCGCAGCGGCGGTTACCGGCGAGGCGGCGAAGGTGCCGAAGACGAGCAGCGCCACGGCGACGAGACACGTGCAGGTCCGGAGCGAGGCCAGGACGTACCGGTCGGCGGTGGCGGCGGCCAACGCGACGCCGGCCACCCCCGCGAGGCCGTAGGCGAACAGGGCGGCACTGACCTGCAGGACGCCGATGCCGGCGTCGCGCAGCAGGACGCTCACGAAGGTGTACGCGGTGTAGTGGCCCAGCATGAGCAGCGCCACGAGGGCGGCCACGCGCAGGATCGGCCGGGCGCGTACCGCGCGGAGGATCGGCTCGTGGCCCTGCCGCGCCGGTGGGGGGCTCGGCGACATCACGGTGCGCAGCGTGCCCGAGAGCACGGCCAGCGCCAGGCCGGTGGCCAGGAACACCCAGCGCCAGCCGATCACGGTGCCCAGGGCGGTGCCCAGCGGCACGCCGACGGCCACCCCGAGCGCGTTGCCCGCGCTGATCACACCGACGGCACGTCCCACGAGCCGCGGCGGCGCTGACGCCGCGGTCGCGGCGAAGACGACGGAGAAGAAGCCGGCGTGCGCCACCCCACCGAGCACGCGCGCCGCCGCCGCGAGCCGGAAGCCGTCGGCCGCAGCGAACCCGGCGTTGCTGAGGGCCATTCCCGCCAGCGCGAGCACCAGCACGCGCCGGCGGTCCCAGCGCATCGCCACGGCGGTCAACGGCACGGAGGCGCCCGCCACCACGACGGCGTAGGAGAAGACCAGGAGACCTCCGGTGGCCTCGCTGGTGCCGAGCGTGGCGCTGATCTGCGGCAGGAGGCTGACCGGCAGGATCTCCGTGGTGATCGCGGCGAAGACCGCTGCGCCGGTGGCTACCAGGAGGGTCCAGGGCAGGTGCGAGGGCTCCGCGGACCCGTCCTCGGCGGCTGACGAAGGTGCGGGCCTCAACCGGCGGTCCCGCGGTGCAGCCAGTCCAGCACGGCAGCGGTGTGCTCCCCGAGCAGCGGAGGGGCGGTGTGCCCCGAACGTCCCGCGGGTCGGCCGTCGGTGTCCTCCAGGCGAAGCGGGGAGCCGGGCAGGCTCACCTGCCCCAGCACCGGGTGCTCGACGTCGACCAGCAGCCCCTGGCTCAGCACCTGCTCCCAGGAGTAGACCTCGTCGAGCGTGCGGATGCGTCCCGCGGGGACGCCGGCGGCGTGCAGGCGCGATAACCAGGTCGCCGCGGTGGCGGTGCTCAGCGCCCGCTCGAGGTCGGCCACCAGCCCGTCGCGGTGCGCCACGCGCCGGGCGTTGGTCGCGTAGCGCTCGTCGTCCGGGTCCAGGCCGACCGCCCGGGCGAGCGCGGCCCACTGGGTGTCGTTGCCGACGGCCACCTGCACGAGCTCGTCGGCGCACCGGAACGCTCCGTAGGGGGCGATCGAGGGATGGTGGTTACCTGCCGCCTGCGGGACCTCCCCGGCCACGGTGTACCTCGTGCCCTGGTAGGCGTGCACTCCGACCAGGCCGGCCAGCAGCGAGGTGCGCACGACGGTGCCCCGACCCGTTCGGTGCTGGTCGAGCAGCGCGGTCACGACGCCGAACGCGCCGTGCAGGCCGGCGAGGAGGTCGGCGATGGGCACACCGACCTTGGTGGCCGCGCCGGGATGCGTCCCGGTCAACGACATCAGCCCGGCCTCGCCCTGCGCGATCTGGTCGAAGCCCGGCCGGTCGGCCTCGGGGCCGTCGTGGCCGAAGCCGGTGATCGACAGCACGACCAGTCGGGGGTTGAGCTCATGGAGCCGGCCAACCGACAAGCCCAGTCGGTCCATCACGCCGGGACGGAAGTTCTCGATCAGGACGTCGGCCCGCTGCACCAGGGACTCCAGCGACTCGCGTCCGGCGCGCGACTTGAGGTCGAGCTGCACCGACTCCTTGTTGCGGTTGGCGCACAGGAAGTACGTCGACACCGGTGACTCCGGCGGCCCCACGAACGGCGGCCCCCACGCCCGTGACTCATCGCCTGCGGGCGACTCCACCTTGATGACGCGGGCGCCCATGTCGCCCAGCATCATCGCCGCGTGCGGGCCGGCCAGGGCTCGGGAGAGGTCGACGACGACGGTGCCGTGCAGCGGCCCGTCCCGCTCAGGGGTGGGCCGCATGAGCACCTCCGGACTGATGACGTGCCGACGCACGAACGGTCGTAATCAATATGAACTATTCGCGCCGTCGGCGAAAGAGGGGCTAGCGGGTGGCAGCGTCCATTCCGCATAATGGTTATGTGAGCGCGCTACCGGGTCCGGCTCTCCTGACGGTGGGACGGATCAACCTCGACCTGTTCGCGACGCCCGGCGTCACGGGCATCAGGGCCGCGCAGTCGTTCGCGCCGTCCGTCGGTGGCAGCCCCACCAACACCGCGATCGCGGCCCGCCGGCTGGGCGTCCGTTCCGCCGTGCTGACCGCCGTGGGGCAGGACGAGGTGGGCGACCTGGTGCACGCCAGGCTCGAGGCCACCGGCGTCGACGTGCGCTGGGTGCACCGGGTCGCGGGTCACCGGACCTCGATGGCGTTCCTGGCCACGCTGTCCGCCGACGTGGGTGAGCGGGTCTTCTACCGCAACGGGGCCGCCGACACCTGCCTCGACGCCGAGGTGCTGGCGACCCTGCCCTGGGAGAGCCTGCAGGTGGTGCTGCTCTCGCTCGACTCCCTGGCGTCGGGAAGCACGGCCGACGTCGTCCGCCTGGTCGCGCAGCACGCCCGGCAGCACGGCGTGCCCGTGTGGTGGGACCTCGACCTGCGGCCCGACAGCTGGACCGGATCGCCCCAGTACGCAGGCGTCGGAGTCCCCGCGGTCCGCGAGGCGGATCTGCTCATCGGCACCGAGGAGGAGTTCTCGGCCCTGCTCGGCATCGACGGGCCGCCCGGCGACGTCGACGACCGGGTCCGGGAGCTGGGCGCCCCGGTGACGGTGCTCAAGCGCGGTCCGCGCGGCGCCACCCTGATCCGCCCCGGTCACGCGGACGTCGACGTCGCCGCCGTCGCGACGCAGCCGGTGTGCACCGTGGGTGGCGGTGACTCCGCCACCGGCGCTCTGGTCGCCGCCCGGCTGGGCGGGTGCTCGTGGGACGAGGCGCTGCAGGTCGCGATGCTCGCGGCCGGACACACCGTCGGCCGTCCGGGGTGCTCCGAGGGCTTCCCGACCGCGCACGACCTCGGGCTGGCGGACGTCACCGCCGGGACGCTGGCGCGATCGTTGACCCCCCGTCCGCCGGGCGAATACGTTCGGCCGGAGTAGTCGCTCCGGTCGTCCACCTGTGGCTCCCATGATCGGAGGCGGCGTATGTCGCAGAGCAGTCCAAGGACGTCCCTGGCGATGCTGGGGGTCAGCCACCCGCACTCGTCCGCGCGGTTCCGCAGCGCGATCGGTCTCGGCGTCCAGGTGGTAGGCGCCTGGGACCCTGACGACGGTGTCCTGGCGGCGTTCTGCACCGAGGTCGGTACGAGCGCGTCCGGCCTCGAGGAGCTGCTCGCGAGCGAGGCTGACGGCGTGCTGGTGCACTCCAAGTCCAAGGACATGGTCGCGCTGGCCGAGCGCGCGCTGGACGCCGGCAAGGCGGTGCTGGTGGAGAAGCCAGGGGGCGGGTCGCTCGCCGACCTGCGGCGGCTGCACGCCCTGGCCGGCCGGCCCGGAGCGGTGGTGCGCGTGGGCTACAACTTCCACTACGCACCCGGCCTGGAGTGGGCGAAGTCCGTCCTCGACCGCGACCCGATCGGTCGGGTGAGTCTGGCTCGAGGGCACGGGGCGAGCTCGTCCGGGGAGCACCTGTCGCCTCACCTGAACCAGGAAGCCGACATGGGTGGCGCCCTGTGGGTGATCGGCTGCCACGTCATCCACCTGATGGTCGACCTCCTGGGCCGACCCCGCGCCGTGCGGGCCACGGTCGAGAAGCTGCCCGGCTGGTCGGACGACAGGTCGCGTGAGGACGTCGCCGCCCTGACCTTCCTCTACGACTCGAAGATCGCGAGCTTCGACTTCACGGTCCACGACACGGGGGAGTGGTTCGAGTCGTCCGAGGTGACGCTCCACGGGGACGCCGGGCAGCTGAGCTTCGGCGTCCTGCCCGCCCGCAGCCGGCTGCTCACCCTGCACGGGGCCGACGGCCTGGCGCCGGGGTGGCACGACTGGCGCGAGAGCAGCTTCGTCAGCTCCTGGACGGGTGACATGTCCGGGTTCAGCGACCTGGCACAGGTGGGCAACCGGACGTTCTTCGACCGCGAGCTGGCGGAGTTCGTCGAGGCGATCCACTCCGGATCGGTGCGGGGCGTGACCACCCAGACCGCGCTGGACGTCGCGCTCGTCGTGGCCGCCGCCTACGAGTCCGCTCGCCGCGACGGGTGCTCGGTGAGCCTCGACGACCTGCCCTGACCCGGTCACCGTTGACAATCAAGCATAACGAATACAATGATACGAGGAGAAGCCGATCGGCCTGAGCAGGACAGGCGCACCCGGCACCGAGTCTGGAGGACGGCGTGACCGATCAGATGCTCAGCCGCGAAGAGGTCATCGAGCGCAACCTGGCGGCGGTGGAGGCGCACTTCCACAACGAGACGCCCGAGACGATCGAGCAGGCCATCGCGCTGTACACCGACGACGTCTACTGGGAGGGGCCAGGGCGCGGGCTCGTCTTCGACAACGCGGCCGACGCTCTCGCCGGCTACCACGACATCTTCAGCTCGCTCGTCATCCACAAGCACACGCACCTGCGCCGCTTCGCCACGGAGCAGTTCGTGTTCGACGACTGCATCTACGAGGCGACGTACGTCGCCGACCACATGGCGAACTTCCCCTTCCCCGCCGGGACGAAGGTGAGCATGCGCCTGGCGCACGTCTTCGAGATGCGGGACGGCAAGATCGCCAAGGAGATCGCGTACGAGATCATCCGTGAGGCCGGCGGTCCGGCCGACCACGACAACATCCCGCCGGGAGCGGAGGTCACGGTCTTCGACGAGGCCGGCGAGCCCTCGCCGGCAGCGGCTGCCGGACGAGCCGACGGATGAGCGGCGCGACGTCCACCGACCCGGGCCCGGGTGCCACGCCGCCGCCCGTGCGGTCCGACCTGAGTGACCTGCCGGCCGCCGACGCCGTGGACGTCCCCCGCCACCTGATGCAGGTGGACGGCGACCTGGTCACGGCCGACGACGGGCAGTGGCTGGTGAGCCGCAACCCCGCGACCGGCCAGGTCATCGGTCGCTTCCCGCGCGGCGCCGCCGTCGACGTGCGTCGTGCCGTCGAGGCGGCCCGACGCGCCCTCCCGGCGTGGCGGTCGGCGAAGCCGGTCGTGCGCGAGGCCGCCTTCCTCGCGGCAGCCGACGACGTCCAGGAGCGCGCGGACGAGCTCGCTCGGCTGCTGTCGAGCGAGACGGGCAACGCGCTGCGCACCCAGGCGCGTCCCGAGATCGCCAGCGTGGTCGACCTCCTGCGCTACTTCGCCGGAGCGGCCTACCAGGCCCAGGGCGCGACGGTTCCGGCGCTGCCTGACGTGCTGACGTACACCGTGCGCGAACCCTTCGGCGTCGTCGCGGCCGTCGTGCCGTGGAACGCCCCGGCCCAGCTGTCGGTGGTCAAGATCGCCATGGCCCTCAGCATGGGCAACACCATGGTGCTGAAGCCGGCCGAGGACGCCTCCTTGGTCGTTCTCGAGGTGACCGCCATCCTGCAGCGGCACCTGCCGCCGGGTGTGCTCAACGTCGTCACCGGCCTGGGGCTCGAGGCCGGAGCCGCCCTGATGAACGATCCGGACGTCGACAAGCTGTCGTTCACCGGTTCGACGGCGGTGGGGCGCTCGGTGCTCGCCGCTGGGGCACAACGGATCCTGCCCGTCTCGCTCGAGCTCGGCGGCAAGAGCCCGGCCATCGTCTTCGCCGACTCCGACGACGAGCGCACGGCCGCCGGTGTGGTGGCGGGCATGCGCTTCACCCGGCAGGGCCAGTCGTGCACGGCCGGATCACGGCTCTTCGTGCACGAGTCGGTGTTCGAGTCGTTCGTGCAGCGCGTGGTCGACGCGGTGGATCGTCTCGTCGTGGACGACCCGCTCGACGAGGCCACCGACATGGGCTCGATCATCAACGAGAAGCAGTACGACCGCGTGGTCTCGTACGTGACGCGCGCGCTCGACGAGGGTGCGACGGCGCGTGCGGGCGGCGTGCCGGAACGAGTGCCGGACAGCGCGGGCGGGTGGTTCATGAAGCCGACCATCCTGACGGGCGTCGACCCCCGCGCCGCGGCGGCCTGCGAGGAGATCTTCGGGCCCGTGCTGGTGGCGCTGCCGTGGCGGTCCGAGGACGAGGTCGTCGAGCAGGCCAACGCGAGCACGTACGGTCTCGCCGGCTACGTCTGGTCGCGCGACGTGGCGGCCGCCCTGCGGGTGGCTGGTCGGCTGCAGGCCGGCTGGGTGCAGGTCAACCGAGCGGGGGGCCAGTACCCGGGCCTGTCGTACGGCGGCATCAAGCAGAGCGGGATCGGCCGGGAGTTCTCGGTGCAGGGTGCGATCGACTCCTACACGTACGCGAAGAGCGTCTCGGTCGACATCGCTCCCTAGCCGGCGGCCCGGGGGGTGGTGGCCCGGGTGGCGGGTGGAGCGGTGCTGCCGCGCACGACCAGCTGCGGCGTCACGTGGATGCGTCGCGACGGCGGCTGCTCGCCGCCGTCACCGTCGAGCATCAGGCACAGCCGCGATGCCGCCAGGGCTCCCATGTCCTGCAGGGGTTGGGCGACCGTCGTGAGGTCGATGCACCTCAGCCCGGTGAGACGTGCACCGTCGAACCCGACGATCGACAGGTCGCCGGGCACCGACAGGCCGCAGTCGCTGGCCGCGGCGAGCGCGCCCATCGCGGCGAAGTCGTTGGCCACGAACAGCGCGGTGGGCCGGGTCCGACCGCGCAGGGCCTGCATGGTGCCGCGGTAGCCGTCGTCGTCCGTGAAGCCACCGTCGACGCAGCGCACGTGGCGCCGAAGGTTCCGGCGCTCCATCGCGCTGACGTAGCCACGCTCACGCTTGCGGGCCACGCCGCTCGTGCCGCCGGTGACGTGCGTGATGCGCTCGTGGCCGAGGTCGACCAGGTGGTCGACGGCCATCGCCGCACCGCCCAGGTCGTCCGTGCTCACGGAGGTCACGTGCTCCTGGCTGCGCGGCTCTGCGCCGACGAGCACCGCAGGGCAGGCCTCGGAGATCGCGTCGTGGGCGCCGAGCGGAAGGCGGTGCCCCAACGCGATGAGGCCCTCGACGCGGAACTCCATGAGCTTCTCGAGCTCGGCGCGCTCCGAGCGGCGGTCCGAGCCCCCCAGCACCACGATGGTGCGGTAGTCGCTGCGCCGGGTCTCCGCCTGGACGCCGTCCAGCATGTCGGCGTAGATGGGGTTGTGCAGGTCGAGGACGAAGACCCCGATGGTGCGGCTGCGGCTCGCGCCCAGCGACCGCGCGTTGGCGTTGGGCCGGTAGCCCAGCTCGTCGGCGGCTCGCCGGATCGTCGCTCGCGTGGCCTCCGCGACCCGCGGGGAGTCCTGCAGGGCGAGGGAGACCAGCGACTTGGAGACACCCGCGCGAGCGGCGACGTCGCGGATCGTCGGGTTACCCGAGCCCAAGAGGAACCTCGACCGGCACTCTTCGGCGCAGCGACTCGGCTGCGGCATCGGCGATCACCAGGGGTG
The DNA here is from genome assembly GCA_051960055.1 of Angustibacter sp. Lineage (GTDB taxonomy): Bacteria > Actinomycetota > Actinomycetes > Actinomycetales > Angustibacteraceae > Angustibacter. The sequence goes on from JBQCES010000053.1 coordinate 16,232, forward strand.
CGCGGCCGTCCCGAACGGACACCGGTGACGGGCCACCGTCTCGGACGTAGCGCTCGAACGACTCCCACTCGCGCCGGTACGCCTCGGCGTAGCGGTCGATGAAGAAGTGCCTCAACGGCTGCCGGCGGCTGCCGGAACGGTCGGTGACCTCGGCGTTGTGCAGGCGCTGGTTGCCCGAGCAGGCCATGCCCAGTGAGCCGAACGCCTCCACCCGCTGATCGTAGCCGTACGTCGCGAGGCGGCTGTTGTCGATGACCGTGACGCTGCCGTTCTCGTGGGTGAGCACCGTGACGGCGGTGTCGATGTCACCGGCCTCGCCGATCCCGGCGTCGATCAGCACCCCGCCCTGGGCGTAGACCTGCACGACCGGGCCCGCGACGTACCGCGCCATGTCGAAGTCGTGGATCGCCATGTCGCGGAAGAGCCCGCCACTGCCCATCAGGTAGTCCAGCGAGGGCAGCTCCGGGTCGCGGCTGGTGATCCTGGTGAGGTGGACGTCGCCGATGCTGCCGTCGGCGACGGCCTCGTGCACCGCCTGGTGCCCGGGGTCGAAGCGCCGGTTGAACCCGGTCATGAAGGGGATCCCCGAGCCCTCGACCAGGTCGACCGCGCGGTCGACGCCCTCGAGCGAGCTGCTCAGCGGCTTCTCGCACAGCACGGCCTTGCCGTGGGCGACGGCCAGCTCGATCAGGTCGAGGTGGGTGCTGGTCGAGGAGCAGATGCCGATGGCGTCGACCTGGTCGGACGCCACGAGCTCGGTGGCGGTGTCCATCGCCTCGACGTGCAGATCGACCGCGACCTCGCGACCGCGTTGCGGATCGGCGTCGTGCACGGCGACCAGCTGGAGCCCCGGGACGTGGCGCGCCACGATCTCGGCGTGCATGCGCCCGATGCGGCCGACCCCCACGACGCCGATGCGAAGCCTGGTGTTGTCGGTCATGACGCTCTCCGTTCTGCGTGGGCGATCAGCTCGTCGGTGAGTGCCTCCGCCGGCACCTGGTGCGCCAGTGCCCGCAGCACCAGGTCGCGCGCGGTGGCCGGCGCCAGGCCGTCGACGGGCGGGTCGCGGTCGAGGTTGGTCGGGAAGGCGTAGCCCTCGGTCGCAGCGGCCACGGCGTTCGCGAGGTCGTCCCAGGGAACTCCGCGGGCCGCCGCCTCCAGCAGCGCGGGGTACACGGCCCGCGTGACGGCGAGCCGGTCGACTGCCTCGGTCGACCGGCCGAAGGCGGACGACACCTGGAGCAGGTTCACCAGCCGGTCGACGTCCGTCGTCGCGTTGCCTCCCGCGCCGTGGATGACGGCCGGGTTGAAGAAGACCGCGTCGCCCTTGGCGAAGGGGACCTGCACCGCGGCCGCGGCCAGGACGTCGGCCACGGCGTCGTCCCCCGGTGCGAAGTAGCCGGCCAGGTACTTCTGGCTGTGCGGCACGAAGACCGTGGGGCCGCTCGGGAGCGGGACGTCACCGTGGGCCACCGCACCCTGCAGCGTGAGCGTCGCGGACAGGCGGTGGGCGTGAGTGGGGTAGCGCTCGAGCACGTCGGCGTCGTCGACGAAGCCCAGGTGGTAGTCGCGGTGCGGCTTCTGCGGTCGGCCTCCCGGTCGCACCAGGTTGACCTGGGTCGTCACCTGGTAGCCCGGGCCGAGCCACGCCTCGGACGTGAAGGCGATGACGTCGTTGGAGAAGTAGTCGACGAACAGTCGCGGGTCCTGCCGGGCGAGCTTCTCCAGGGAGTTCCAGAGCCGGGCGTTGCCGGTCGGGTCACCGAAGTGGTCACCGACCGTGGCTGAGCGGGCGTCCTGCTCGCGGATGAGCGACATGAAGACCGCCGTGACGTCGTCGAGCATCAGCAGGTCCTGGTAGGCACCGGCGAAGCACACGACGCCGGGGCCGTCGAGGAGCGCCGTTCCCACCTCGGCCATCAGCGCCCGCCGCTCCTGGGGCCTCGACGCAGGAGGCACCTGCGCGCCGTCGTAGACCGGGATGCCCTCTCGGACGTCGATGCACGAGGGATGGTCCGCCCGCACCGACCGCTGCCTCGTCAGCTCGGCGAGGTCGGCAGCGACGACGTCCGTCCGTGTCGTCCAGTAGCTCATGAGCTCAGCTCCGCTCGGGGAGAAGTCCTTGCGCCGGTGAAGGTCAGAGTGGCACAGTCTGTTGGACCGGTCCAACACCTGGAGGCAATTGTGCGGAACTTCCTCTCGCGGGTGGCGTCCGCACCCATCTCCTGGGGCATCTGCGAAGTGCCCGGCTGGGGAGAGAACCTGCCGACCCCGCGCGTGCTCGGCGAGATGGCAGCCCTCGGGCTGCCGGCCACCGAGCTGGGCGCACCGGGGTTCCTTCCCGACGACCCCGCTCGGACCCGGGCCGTGCTGGACGCCCACGGCCTGAGTCTCATCGGCGGCTTCACGCCCTTGGTGCTGCACGTCGCCTCAGCGCGCGACGAGGCGCTCCGGACGGCCGAGGCGACCGCCAGCAGGCTCGCCGCGGCCGGTGCCTCGACCTTCATCACGGCCGTCGTCCGCGACCTCGACTGGAGCGTGCCGACGCCGCTCGACGCCGCCGAGCACCGCCACCTCACCGAGATGCTGCGCCGGGTGGAGGAGATCTGCCACCAAGCCGGCCTGGCGCAGGTGCTCCATCCGCACGTGCAGACGGTGGTCGAGACCGCCGACGACGTCGACCGGCTGCTCGACAGCAGCGAGGTCACGTGGTGCCTGGACACCGGGCACCTCGCCATCGGCGGGAAGGACCCGGTGGAGTTCGCCCGTCAGCACGCCGACCGGGTCGGTCACGTGCACCTCAAGGACGTCGCGCTGCAGCACGCCGCGCCGCTCATGCGGCGAGAGAGCTCGATCATGCAGTCGGTGCAGGCCGGCCTGTTCACGCCGCTGGGGCAGGGGGACGTCGACATCGCAGGGGTCATCACGACGTTGGAGGCGGCGGGGTACGACGGCTGGTACGTGATCGAGCAGGACACCGCCGTCGTTGGGGCCGTGCCCGAGCCGGGACACGGCCCGATGACGCAGGTCAGCGCGTCCCTCGACTACCTGCGGCAGGTAGTCGTCCCGCAGCTCACCGCGCAGCCACGCACCGCTCAGGCATGACCCGCTCGCCCGCCGCCGACAGGAGCACCGGATGACCGACCAGCCGGCGTTGGACGCCGACGCCTACGCCCGCATCCTGCAGGCGCGCCTCAGCGAGCCCCGGTCGCTGAAGCGGGCCCTCGCCGGGCGGCCGCGGCGGGCGCTGCTGCCCGCCGACCAGCGGCTCGTGATCCTCGCGGCCGACCACACGGCCCGGGGGATGGTGGCCGCCGACACCGACCCCCTCGCGGCGGCGGATCGTCGCGGCCTGCTCTCTCGGCTGCTCACCGGACTGCAGAACCCGCGCGTCGACGGAGTCATGGCGAGTGCCGACATCCTCGAGGAGCTGGCCCTGCTCGGGGCTCTCGACCACCGGCTGGCCATCGGCACGATGAACCGGGGCGGCATCATCGGCGCGGCCTGGGAGCTGGACGACCGGCTGACGGCCTACGACGCCGACCACGTGGCGGAGACGGGCCTCGACGGCGGAAAGATGCTGCTGCGCCTGGAGATGACCGATCCCGGTGTGGCGCGCACGATCGAGCTGGCGGCGCGGCTGACGACCGCGCTCGCGGACCAGTCGCTCATGGCGATGATCGAGCCGCTGCCGTACCTCAAGGAAGCGAACGGCCGCGCGGTGCTCGACACCTCCGAGCACGCCTTGGTGCGCGTCGTCGGCATCGCCTCCGGGCTGGGTTCGTCGTCCGCCTACACCTGGCTGAAGATCCCTGCCACGCAGAACCCGGCGCTCGTCGCGGCGGCGACGACCTGCCCCAACCAGCTGCTGGGCGGCGACGCCGGTGCGGCGTGGGAGGCGGTCTTCGAGCGCTGGCGCACCGCGTTGAGCGTGCCCAACGTCCGGGGCCTCGTGCCCGGCCGGGCCCTGCTCTACCCCTCCACGATGAGCCCGCGCGAGGCCATCGGGCGGGCCGTCGACCTCGTGCACGGCCCTGACAGCGAAGGAGCCCACTCATGACGTGGTTGCGCAAGCCGGCCGCCGAGCCGGTCGACGGCGTCGTCACCAGCGTCGACCCGGACACCGCGGGGTGGCGGTTCTGTGGCCTGGAGGTGCTCGACTTCTCGCGGTCTTCCCGCTTCACGCGGTCGATGTCCGCGACCGAGGGCGTGCTGGTGCCGCTCTCCGCGCAGGACGTCACGGTGCGCGTCGACGGCGAGACCTACACCCTGAGGGGGCGCGCCGGCGTGTTCGCGGCCGTCTCGGACTGGCTCTACGTCCCGCTCGGCAGCACGGTGGAGCTCAGTGCCGGCGCCGGTGAGATCGCCCTGTGCACGGCCCGGGCCACCGAGCGGCTGGACGTCGTGCACGTGGCGGCCGACGACGTCCCCGTGGAGGTGCGGGGCGCCGGAGCCGCCACCCGGCAGGTCACGAACATCGCCACCCCCGAGTCCTTCGCCGGAGCCCAGCGCATCAACGTCTGCGAGGTGCTCACGCCCGGGGGGAACTTCTCGTCGTGGCCGCCGCACCGGCACGACGGCATCGACGGGTGCCCGGTCGAGAACGAGGAGATCTACTACTTCCGCACCGGACGCCGTGACGAGCCGCACTCGAGCTCTGCGGGCCAGGGGCAGTTCCGCGTCTACACCGTCGACGGCAGCGTCGACGAGACCGTCACCGTCTTCGACCACGACGTCTACCTGGTGCCGCACGGCTACCACGGCCCCTCGACGGCGCCGCCCGGCTACCCGCTGTACTTCCTCAACGTGCTGGCCGGCCCGGCGAAGGAGCGCAGCATGGCGTTCTGCGACGACCCGACCCACACCTGGGTCCGCGCCTCGTGGGACGACGGCGAGCAGGACCCGCGCTGCCCTCTGACCTCAGCGGTGGGACGGGTGACGCGATGAGGCGCCGACTCGGCATCGCCGTCCTCGGCCTGGGGTGGATGGGCCAGGCCCACAGCCGCTCCGCGCTGCGGATCCCGACGCACTTCGCCGAGCGGTCGTTCGACCCGCGGCTGGTGGTGTGCGCCGATCCCGACCCCGCGCGGCAGGCGCTGGCCGTGGACGACTTCGGGTTCGGCCGCGCCACCGGCGACTGGCACGATGCCGTCGCCGATCCCGAGGTCGACGTGGTCTTCGTGACCGCGCCGAACATGTTCCACCTGCCGATGATCGAGGCGGCGACCGCCGCGGGGAAGGCCGTGTTCAGCGAGAAGCCCATCGGTGGCACTCCTGAGCAGGCGCAGCGCGCGTGGGCGCTGGCCAGCGACGCAGGAGTCCGCACCGGCGTCGGCTACTGCTACCTGTGGTCGCCGCTGGTGCTGCACGCGCGGGAGATGATCGCGAGCGGGCACCTCGGCGAGATCGTGCACTACCGCGGTGCGTTCCTGTCGATGTACGGCAGCGACCCTCTGGGGCTGCTCACCTGGCGCTTCCTGAAGGACCAAGCCGGGTACGGCGTCTCGAGCGACATCCTCAGCCACTCCGTCGCGTTGGCCCAGTTCCTCGTCGGCGACATCACCGAGGTCGTCGGGATGGCCAAGACGACCATCCCGAGCCGACCTCTGCCGACGGCCCAGTCGAGCCACTACGGCACCGGCTCGCCGGAGGACCCCCTCGGCGCCGTGGAGAACGAGGACTTCGCGTCCATGCTGTGCACGTTCGCCGGTGGCGCGACCGGCACCTTCGAGGCGAGCCGCACCATCCTCGGACCCGAGAGCCGCAACGCCTTCGAGGTGTTCGGCACCAAGGGCTCCATCAGCTGGAACCACGAGCGCATCAACGAGCTCCAGTACTACTCCGGCGCCGATCCGATGAACTCCGGCTACACGACGATCCTCGGTGGCGACCGCTTCCCGTTCCACGGCGCCTTCGTGCCCGGCAAGGGCAACAGCATCGGGTTCGAGGACCTCGTGGCGATCCAGGACTTCGCCTTCCTCGAGGCGCTCGCGACGGACACCGACTTCCCGGCCGGCTTCGACCAGGCCGTCGACGTCGTGAGCGTCCAGCAGGCGCTGATCACCTCGTGGACGTCCCGCTCGTGGGAGCCGGTCACCGACCTGAAGGGGGCGCCGTGAAGACCCTGCGGCTCACCGCGGCCGACGCCCTCGTCCGCTTCCTCATCGCCCAGCGCTCGGTGGTGGACGACGAGGAGGTCCCGCTCTTCGCGGGCACCTACGCCATCTTCGGCCACGGCAACGTCACCAGTCTCGGTCACTCCCTCGAGGTGCACCGGGACGCCATGCCGCTGTGGCGCGGTCAGAGCGAGGAGGGCATGGGTCTGGCTGCTGTGGCGTTCGCCAAGGCCGCGCGTCGCCGTCAGATCATGATGTGCACCTCGTCGATCGGGCCGGGCGCCACCAACATGGTGACGGCGGCCGGGGTCGCGATGGTCAACCGGCTGCCTGTGCTGTTCGTCTCGGGTGACGCCTTCAACTCCCGCCTGCCCGACCCCGTGCTCCAGCAGGTCGAGCACTTCAGCTCACCGGGCACGACGGTCAACGACGCGTTCCGCGCCGTGGTGCGCTACTGGGACCGCATCACCCACCCCGCGCAGATCCTCACCAGCCTCCCGGCGGCGGTCGAGATGATGATGGACGTCGCCGACTGCGGGCCGGCGTTCATCGGCCTGCCGCAGGACGTCGCGGCGCAGGCCTACGACTACCCCGAGGCGTTCTTCGAGCCGAGAGCCCACACGGTCGTGCGACCGCGGGCCGACCGGGACCAGCTCGCCGCGGCGGCCGCGGCCCTGCGCGTAGCGCGCCGGCCGGTGCTCATCGCCGGTGGCGGAGTGCACTACTCCGACGCCGAGGGGCAGCTCGACGTCTTCGCCCGGCGGTACGGCGTCCCGGTCGTCGAGACCGTGGCGGGCAAGTCGTCGTTGCTCGCCAGCCACCCGCAGTACGTCGGCCCGGTGGGAGTGACGGGCGCCGACGCGGTGAACGAGGTGGTGGAGCAGGCGGATGTCGTCGTCGCGGTCGGCACCAGGTTGCAGGACTTCACCACCGGGTCGTGGACCGTGTTCGCCCCGGACGCGCGGATCGTCGCCCTCAACACCTCGCGGCCCGATGCCACCAAGCACTTCAGCCTCCCCGTCGTCGGCGACGCGCGCGAGAGCCTCGCCGAGCTCTCCGACCAGCTGGAGGGTTGGCAGGTGCCGGCGCAGTGGCAGGCCCGCGCGGACGACGCCAGGCGCGAGCTGCTTCGCCTGGTGGGCGAGCGGACCCGAGACACCGGGGAGCCCACCATGAGCTACGCCCAGGTCGTCGGGGCGGTGCACGAGGAGGCATCCGGTGCGGACTACGTGCTCACCGCTGCAGGCGGGCTGCCCGGTGAGCTCAACGTCAACTGGCTCAGCAAGGGCATCGGCACGTTCGACTGCGAGTACGGCTTCTCGTGCATGGGCTACGAGACCGCCGGCGCATGGGGTGCCGCCATGGCTCGCACCGAGGGTGAGGTCTTCGCCCTCGTGGGCGACGGCTCCTACCTGATGCTCAACAGCGACATCTACTCCTCCGTGCTGTCGGGGCACAAGTTCATCCTCGTCGTCTGCGACAACGGCGGCTTCGCGGTGATCGAGCGCCTGCAACGCGGCAAGGGTGGCCGGTCGTACAACAACATGCTGCGCGACGTGCGTGGCAGCGGGTCGTCGGTGCGGGTCGACTTCGCGGCGCACGCGGCCGCCCTCGGAGCCCACGCCGTCCACGTCCACGACCTGGCTGAGCTGCGTCAGGCGCTGGCGGACGCCCGCACGCACGACCGCACCAGCGTCATCGTGGTCGACGTCGCGGAGTCCGACTGGACCGAGGGGTCGCTGTTCTGGCAGGTCGGGATACCCGAGGTCAGCGAGCTCGCGGACGTGCTCGAGGCAGGACGCAGCGCCGATGAGGCGCTCGCGAGGCAGCGACGTGGACACTGAGACGGCGAAAGGGACCGAGCCGATGCACCAGAACGACGAGCCGGAGCTCGTGGCCACCTGCTGGCTGACCGCGGGGGCGGCCGCTCCGCTCAGCCCGGACGAGCGCAGCCCGGAGAAGATCGAGGACCGCGTGCGCGTGGCGGCTGACGCCGGCTTCACCGGCTTCGGGCTGTTGCACGCCGACCTGGTCACCATCCGCGACACCATGGGCTACGCGGCCTTCGACCAGCTGCTCACGGAGTCGTCGCTGCGGTATCTCGAGCTCGAGATGCTCGTGGACTGGTTCCGCGACGACAGCGCGGGGGAGGCGTCGATGCAGGTGCGGCGCGACCTGCTGGCGGCGGCGGAGCAGCTCCCCGTGCGCCACATCAAGGCGGGAGGCGACTTCTCCGGGAACCCCTGGCCGGTCGAGGGGATGGTCACGGAGTTCCGCCGTCTCTGCGAGCAGGTCGCGGATGCCGGTACGCGGATCGGGATCGAGCCGATCGCCTTCGCCAACATCCGCACGCCGGCGGACGCCCTGCGGCTCGTCGAGGACGCCGGTCACCCCGCCGGTGGCATGGTGCTCGACGTGTGGCACCTGGGCCGTCTCGCACTGCCCATGTCGGTGGTGGAGGAGATCCCGGCCGAGGCGATCGTCACCACCGAGCTCGACGACGCGGTCGAGGAGGTCGTGGGGAGTCTGCTGGAGGACACGCTGAACGAGCGGCGGCTGCCCGGTGACGGCGTCCTGGACGTCACGGGATTCATCCGGGCGGTACGAGCCACCGGCTACACCGGACCCTGGGGCCTGGAGATCCTGTCGCGAGAGCACCGCGCCAAGCCCATGGCGCAGGCCGTACGGGACGCCGTCGAGGCGGCTCGGGCGCTGTTCGCCCGGGCGGACGCGCCCTCCGCGTAACGGTGGCCTAGGAGCCGACGAGCTCGTGCTGGGCGATGGCTCGCTTTGCGGCGCGAACGTCCTGCTGCTCGATCGCGTCGACGAGCGCGGTGTGCACCTGCAGGCGCTTGCGCTTGTAGGACAACGTCTTCGACTGCGGGACGACTCCGAGCGTGGCGTCCTCGACCAGCGTCAGGATGCCCAGGTACATGTTCGTCAGGATCGGGTTCGACCCGATCTTCGCGATCTCCTCGTGCAGGTGCCAGATCTCGCGCAGGAACTGCTCGTCGTCGTCGATGGCCTTGGCAACGCGGTCGAGCCGCTGACGCAGGCGGCGCACCGACGCCGCGCTGCGGTGCTGCACGGCTTCCAGCACGGTGAGTGGCTCGAGCGCCCCGCGGACGGCCACGGCGTGGTCGACCGACTGGGGCTGGCCGCGGACCGCGAGGAACGTCTGGCCGAGCCGGATCACGGGGTCGGGGGTGGCCGTGAAGACCCCGCCGCCGGGTCCTGGCTTCACCTCGACGACGCCGCGCTCCTGCAGCAGGCGCAGCGCCTCGTTGAGGGTCCCGGCCGCGACGCCCAGACGCGACTGCAGCTCGCTCTTGGTGCCGATGCGCTGGTTCGGCTCGGAGTTGCGCAGCTGCTCCTCGAGGTGGTCGGCCGCGTCTCGCGCACGGCTGTTCGACGACGACTTCACGGCGGTAATCACCGCACCAGCATATTCCTTATGCCTGATTGCGCTAGCACGCCCGGGTGGGTGTCGACGTCCGGCGTGGGATGCGCACCGGTCAGGCCTTGACGCGGGGGCGGCGGAGTGCTTAGTTACACCTATTCAATATTACGAATATGCGGGACCGAGCTCCGGGTCGGCGTCCGTCACGAGGAGGTGAGGGCAGCATGAGGCTCATCGCGTTCGAAGCGCCAGAGGGTCGGGTCATCGGCGTCGTCCGAGACGGCTCCGTGAGCCCCCTGGTGCCACTGGAGGCCTTCTACGCCGACGTCGAGGGCTCGCTGCGCAAGGCCGACGACCTCGAGCCGGGCGGTGCGCCCCTGTCGAGCGTGCGGCAGGTGCCGTTCATCCCCCGAGCCGCCAAGGTGCTCTGCGTCGGGCTGAACTACAAGAACCACGCGAGCGAAGCGGCGATGGACCTGCCCGAGCACCCCACCGTCTTCGGTCGCTGGGCGTCCACGCTCGTCGTCGACGGTGCGCCGATCCCCGTGCCCGACCACGAGGACGGGCTCGACTGGGAGGTCGAGCTCGCGGTCGTCGTCGGTCGCCGGTTGACGGACGCCACCGAGGCCGAGGCCGCCGAGGCCATCCTCGGCTACAGCGCCTTCAACGACGTGTCGGCCCGCCGCCGGCAGTTCGAGAGCCCGCAGTGGACGCTCGGCAAGAACGCCGACTACTCCGCGCCGATCGGGCCGGTCCTGGTGACGGCCGACGAGTGGGACGGCAGTCCCGACCTGGCGCTGGAGACGCGAGTCAACGGCGAGGTCATGCAGTCGTCACGCACGTCTTCCATGATCTTCTCCCCGTCGGCGATCCTGTCCTACATCAGCAAGACGTCGACGCTGGAGCCCGGTGACGTGATCGCCACGGGCACTCCAGAAGGAGTCGGGTTCGTCCGGACTCCAGCTCGACTGCTCGTCGAGGGCGACCTCCTCGAGAGCAGCGTCGAGTCGATCGGAACTCTGCGTAACCCGATCGCAGGGTCGGCCCAACGGCACCCAGACCAGCGGCCATGACCCTACCGACGCGGCTCCGGCGCCCCGGCGGTGCGGCGTCACCTTGTGAAGTATCAGCGGCGTTCGCGCCCGAGCACGAAGGAGCACCATCGTGATGCGTTTGTCAGGACGGCACGCCATGGGCGCCGTCGGGCTGGGACTCGCTGCGGCGAGCCTGGCGCTCAGCGGCTGCACCTCCTCCTCCGAGCCCGCCTCGGCCTCATCACCCAAGAGCGGCGACAAGATCACCGTCGCGCAGTTCCTCCCCCACACGCGGGCCGTGCGCTTCAAGACCATCGACGCACCGGAGTTCGAGAAGGCGGTCAAGAAGGAGTGCGCCGACTGCGGGGTGATCCTGCAGAACGCCGAGGGCGACGCCGGCAACGAGCAGCGCCAGATGGACGCCGCGATCGGCCAGCGGGTCAACGCCATGGTCGTCGACCCGGTCGACGGGCAGGCGCTCGCCGGTGTGGTCAACAACGCGCGCCAGGCGAAGATCCCGGTGATCTCGTACGACGCGCTGATCCAGCAGGTGCCGATCGACTACTACGTGTCGTTCGACAACGTCACGGTGGGCAAGCAGATCGCGACCTCGCTCGTCGAGCGGATGAAGGCGATCGGGACGACGGACAAGTGCCTGGTGGTCATCAAGGGTGACGCCAAGGACAACAACGCCGCCGTGTTCTGGTCGGGATCCGAGCCGGTCATCAAGGCGGCCAACCTCAACATCTGCTTCGAGACCAACACCCCTGACTGGTCGGACACCAACGCCCAGCGCGAGATGGACCAGGCGATCACCAAGATCGGCAAGGACAAGATCGGTGGCGTCTACAGCATGAACGACTCGATGGCCACGGGCATCGTCGCGTCGCTCAAGGGCGCCGGCGTCGACCTGTCGAAGGTGCCGGTCACGGGTCAGGACGGCGACACCGCGGCGATCCAGCGCATCCTGGTCGGCGAGCAGTACATGACGGTGTGGAAGAACACCTACTCGTTGGCCGGTGAGGCGGCCAAGGTCGCGCTGCAGCTGGCCCGGGGCGAGAAGCCCGCCGGTCAGACCATGGTCGACAACGGGTCAGGGACGCAGATCCCCGCGACGCTCCTGCCGCCGGAGATCGTGACCAAGGACAACATCGCCAAGACGGTGATCGCGAGCGGCTTC
>JBQCES010000054.1:0-3505 GCA_051960055.1 Angustibacter sp.
CTGAGCGGCGCAAGCAGGCGGTGGTCGTAAGACCATCGCCCGATGGTGGCTGCCCGCGCTGACCGCGCATCGTGACTGCACCGGGCCGGATCGGCCGGCCCCGGAGCAGGAGGCACCGATGAACGCACGCCGAGCCACCACCGCCGCAGCCCTGGCCGCCACCCTCACCGCCGGCGTCGCGCTGGCCACCGCCACCCCCGCCGCCGCCAAGAGCGGCCGGGTGCAGGCGTCCGGCAGCTGCTCGCCGTCGGGGCACTGGAAGCTCAAGGCGTCGCCGGAGGGGCGGCGGATCGAGCTCCAGCTCGAGGTCGAGGCCGTGCGCCCCGGCCAGCGCTGGACCGTCGTCGTCACCGACAACGGCACGCGGGTCGTCTCGACCGCTCGCACGGCCAGCGCGACGCGCCAGCTCGCCGTCCGGGCCCTCGTGCCCAACCGCGCCGGCACCGACCGCTTCGTCGCGACCGCACGCAACACCGTCACCGGCGCGACCTGCCGCGGCGCGCTGACCTTCGCCGGCTGAGCCCGCCGCGGCCCCGGTTCCACCACAATCGTCCTCAGGAAGGACCGTCATGAAGCGTCTCGTGCTCTACCCCCTCCTCGTCGCCGCCGCTGTGGTGCCTGCTGCCACCGGCCTGCTCGGCAACGCGTCGTTCTCCCAGGACGTGCCGGTGCGCACGCCACCGCGCGCGCAGGTGCTGGACGACGACACCGGGCGCCCGGCCCGGACGTCGGCCACGCGCTCCCCCACGACCTCACCCACGACCTCACCCACGCACGTTCCGGCACGCCCCACGCACGACGCCGGTGACGACCACGGCGGCGACCGGGCCCGCGCGTCCCGCACCACCGAGCCCGGTGACGACCACGGCGGCGACCGGGCCCGCACCACCACGGCAAGCAGCAGCCGCACCAGCGACGACTCCAGGCACGGGGGCAGCGACGACTCGGGCCACGGCTCGCACTCCGGAAGGGACTCGGGTGGCCACGGATCCGACGACTGAACCTCCCGCGCCGAGCGCGGACCCGCTGACCGCCGAGGCGGCCGGCGGGTTCGCCCCGCGCTGGGTCACGCTGTCGCGCGAGGTCCGCCGGACGTCCACCGACACGGCCTTCAGCCCCCGGCGCGTGCTGGTGCAGCTCGTGGTCGGCGTCCTGCTGGTGCTGCTCGTGGTCGGCGTCCTGGGCACCCTCGCCGCCCGACGCCTCGCCGAGCGCGAGTCGGTCAACGACGCCGCCGCGATGACCGACGTGCTCGCGGAGGCGGTGATCCAGCCGTCGCTCAGCGACGCGCTGCTCACGGGCTCACCGGCGGCCGTGCAGGCCATGGACGCCGTGGTCCGCGAGCGCGTCCTCGGCCCGTCGGTGGTGCGGGTGAAGCTGTGGAGCGCCCGGGGCGAGGTGCTGTACGCCGACGAACCGGCTCTGGTCGGGCGCACGTTCGCGCTCAGCGCCCAGCAGCGGCGGGTGCTCGCCACACCGAGGACGCGAGCGGAGATCTCGGACCTCGCGGAGGCCGAGAACGAGTTCGAGAGCGGCGACCGACTGCTCGAGGTCTACCGGCCGGTCTGGACGCCGTCCGGCACCGAGGTGCTGTTCGAGGTGTACGCGCCGTACTCGTCGGTCGGCCAGCGCGCCGGTCAGCTCACCCGCGGGTTCGCCGGCGTCACGCTCAGCAGCCTGCTGCTCCTCGTCGTCCTGGTGGTGCCGATCCTGTGGCACCTGACGCAGCGCCTTCGCCGGGCGCAGAGCCAGCGTGAGCTGCTGCTCGAGCGGGCGCTCGACGCCTCGGCCGGTGAGCGGCGGCGGATCGCGGCATCGCTGCACGACGGGCCGGTGCAGGAGCTCGCGGCGACGTCGTTCACCGTCGCGGGCGCCGCGGCGCGAGCCGAGTCCTCGCAGCACCGGGCACTGGCCGACGACCTGCACGCGGCGGCGGCCGGCGTCCGCTCGAGCATCCGGGCCCTGCGCTCGCTGCTCGTCGACATCTACCCGCCGAGCCTCGCGGGAGCCGGTCTACCGGCGGCCCTCGACGACCTCGCGCAGAGCGTGCGCAGCCCCCAGCTGGTGGTGCACCTCGACGTGGCCGACGACGTCGGGCTCGACCTCGACCAGCAGCGGCTGGTGTACCGCATCGCGCAGGAGTGCCTGCGCAACGCCGCGAAGCACGCCGGCCCGTGCACGCTCACCGTCTCGCTCGCGCGCGAGGCCGCGGGCGTCGCGCTCGACGTCGTCGACGACGGCCTCGGGTTCGACGCCACGGACGCCGCACCCGAGGGCCACTTCGGGCTCTCGCTCATGAGCGACCTGGCCCGCGATGCGGGCGCGCTGCTGCAGGTGGCCTCCGCTCCAGGGCACGGCACGCACTGGCGGCTCGTGCTTCCCGACCTCGGATCCGGGCGATGACCGCCGTGACCAGGGTGCTCGTGGTCGACGACCACCAGATGGTGCGCGCGGGCCTGGTGGCGCTGCTCGACGCCAGCCCCGACGTCGCCGTGGTCGGGCAGGCACCGGACGGCGCGGCCGCCGTCCGCGCGGCCGCCGAGCTACGTCCCGACGTCGTGCTCATGGATCTCTCCATGCCGGTCATGGACGGAGCGGAGGCGACGCGCGAGCTGCTCGCCGTCTTCCCGGAAGCCCGCGTGGTCGTGCTGACGTCGTTCTCCGACCGAGCGCGCGTGAGCGAGGCGCTGACGGCCGGCGCGATCGGCTACCTGCTCAAGGACTGCGAGCCGCCCGAACTGCTGGCGGCCGTCCGGGCGGCGGCGGCCGGGCACGTGCCCGTCGACCCGCGGGTCGCGCGGGTGCTGCTGCCAGCGGCAGGCGGGCGACCGTCAGACGGGCTGAGCGACCGCGAGACGCAGGTGCTGCGGCTCGTGGCGCAAGGGTTGGCCAACAAGCAGATCGGACGCGCGCTCGGCATCAGCGAGCGCACGGTGAAGGCGCACCTGGGCCGGGTGTTCCGGCAGATCGGCGTCGCCGACCGCACCAGCGCCGCGCTGTGGGCGCGAGACCACCTCGACCCGGCGTAACGCCCTCAGCGACCCTGGTTGGCCACGGCCTCGGCGGCCTCGCGCGCGGCGTCCGGGTCGAGGTACTCGCCACCGGCCACCACGGGCGTGAGCTGCGCGTCGAGCCGGTACACCAAAGGCATGCCGGTGGGGATGTTGAGGCCGGCGATGGTCTGGTCGTCGATGCCGTCGAGGTGCTTCACCAGCGCGCGCAGCGAGTTGCCGTGCGCGGCCACGAGCACGACCTTGCCGTCGCGCAGGTCGGGCACGATCGCGTTCTCCCAGTACGGCAGGAAGCGCTCGAGGACGTCGGCCAGGCACTCCGAGCGCGGCGCGGCGGCACCGAGGTCGGCGTAGCGCGGGTCGTCGCTCTGCGAGAACTGCGAGCCGTCCTCGATCGGCGGCGGCGGGACGTCGTACGAGCGGCGCCAGAGCATGAACTGCTCCTCGCCGAACTCCTCGAGGGTCTGCTTCTTGTCCTTGCCCTGCAGCGCGCC
>JBQCES010000055.1:0-14478 GCA_051960055.1 Angustibacter sp.
AACTCATCGCCGGCGGCTGGACCACCGCGGCGCAGCTGGGCGCCTGCGGCGAGTCGAACGGCGGCCTGCTGGTCGGCGCCGCCCTGACGCAGCGTCCCGAGTTGTTCGCCGCCGCCGTCTGCTCGGCCCCGCTGCTCGACATGGTGCGCTACGAGCGCTTCGGGCTCGGCGCCACCTGGGCGAGCGAGTACGGCACGGCGGCCGATCCCGAGCAGCTGGGCTGGCTGCTGGCCTACTCGCCGTACCACCACGTCCGCGAGGGCACGCGCTACCCCGCGACGCTGTTCACGGTGTTCGACGGCGACACGCGCGTCGACCCGCTGCACGCCCGCAAGCTCGCGGCGGCGCTGCAGCACGCGACGTCCGCGCCGCTCGACGAGGCGCCGGTGCTGCTGCGGCGCGAGGCCGACGTCGGCCACGGTGGGCGGGCGGTCTCGCGCAGCATCGAGCTCACCGCCGACACCCTCGCGTTCGCCGCCCACCACACCGGGCTGGAGACCTCGAGCACCGAGGCTGCCCGATGAGCGAGCTCGCTGGATCCTGGAGCGAGTCTCCCGCCACGGCCGACGACGTCGACGACCTCGCCGCGCTGCTGGCCCGGCACGAGGAGGCCGCGCGCGGGTGGGCGTCGACGGCGCCCGACGCGGTGGCCACCGAGGTGGTCGGGGCCGGTGCGGCGACGCGCCGGCACCTCGTCGTCCGCGACCGCGACGGCGGCGTGCGCGCCTGGGGCACGGTGCACGACCGCGCCGCCGGCCGGGTGATCGTGTCGGCGGTCGTCGATCCCGGCCTCGACGCCGACGACGCGACGGCGCTGGCGCAGCGCCTCTTCGACTGGGCCGAGTCCGAGGCGGTGGCGGTCGCGCGTGAGCGGGGTCTGAGCGTCACGCAGCTGGACTCGGGCTGCTTCGCCGATGACCCGCGACAGCAGGAGTGGCTGCGCGCGAGCGGCTTCACGCAGGTGCGCTCGTGGTGGCAGATGACCCGGCCCGTCGACCCGGCCGAGGGCAGCGAGGGCGCGTTCGCGCCGCCCGCGCCCGGCGTGGTGATCCGCCGCGTGCGCGGGGCCGAGGCTGCGGACGACGCGATGCCGGACGCCGACGACCTGCGCACCGTCCACGACGTGCTGGAGGCGTCGTTCACCGACCACTTCAACTCCCACGAGGAGCGGTTCGAGGAGTTCGTCGCGCGCCTGCGCGCCGACCCCGGTCACCGCTGGGACCACTGGTGGATCGCCGAGCTCACCCCCGGCGACGGCGCGGGCGTCGGCCCGGGCGTCGACACGGCCGAGCCCGTCGGCGCGCTCGTGTCGTCGGTGCTCGGTGCCGGCTCCAGCGGCCACGAGGGCAGCTACGTCGAGTACCTCGGCGTGCTGGCGGCGGCCCGCGGCCGGGGCGTCGCGAGCAGCCTGCTGCACACCGTGGTGGCCGACGCCGCCCGCCGCGGTCGCGACCGCGTGGGCCTGGAGGTCGACGCCGACAACCCCACCGGCGCGGCGCGGCTGTACCTCGCGGCCGGCTTCGTCACGCGGTACGTCACGCAGTCGTGGCACCGCGACGTGCCGGTCGGCCCATCGCTCCAGACCGCACCGACCGTCTCCCCGTAGCCTGGGACGCTCCCGGACGTCGTACCCGACCCCCAGGAGGATCTCCCCCGTGCTGCGTGCCACCACCGGCGCCCTGCCGTCCCTCGACACCCGCCGGCTGGCCGGGCTGTCCGACCGCGTCAGCGAGTGGCTGCTGACGCACGGTCTGCGGATCCTGCTCATCGTCGTCGTGGCGGCGGTGCTGCGCTGGGTGCTGCAGCGCGCGGTGACCCGGCTGGTGCGGCGCACCGTGGAGTCGGGCCTCGCCACCCACCTGGGCCGCAACCGCGCGACCCGGGTGCTCGCCTCGGCCACGGGCGCGCTGAGCGAGCGACGCCGCCAGCGCACCGAGACCCTCGGCTCGGTGCTGCGCAGCCTCATCACGGCTGTGGTGTTCGGCGTGGCGTTCCTCATGGTGCTGTCGGAGTTCGGCGTCGACCTCGCGCCGCTGCTGGCGTCGGCGGGCGTGGCCGGCGTCGCGCTCGGTTTCGGCGCGCAGAGCCTGGTGAAGGACTTTCTCAGCGGCATCTTCATGCTGCTCGAGGACCAGTACGGCGTCGGCGACATCATCGACGTCGGTGAGGCCACGGGCACCGTCGAGGAGGTCACGCTGCGCGTCACCAAGCTGCGCGACCCGAGCGGCGTCGCGTGGTACGTGCGCAACGGCGAGATCGTCCGCGTGGCCAACAAGAGCCAGGGCTGGTCGACGGCGGTGGTCGACCTGCCGGTGGCCTACACGGAGGACGTCGAGAAGGTGCTCGGCATCGTCCGCGACGTCGTGCACGCCATGTACGTCGACGAGAAGTGGTCGCCGGTGATGATCGCCGAGCCGACGGTGGCGGGTGTCGAGCAGATCACCGGCACCACCGTGACCATCCGGGTCTTCGCCAAGACCGAGCCGAACGAGCAGTGGGGTGTGCAGCGCGAGCTGCGCGAGCGGGCGAAGATCGCCTTCGACCGGGCCGGTGTGCGCGCGCCGCAGGTGTTCCCGCAGGTGCCGGGCGGCCCGGCGTCCGGTGGCACGATCAGCGGCACCGTCTGAGCCCCTACGCCACTGTGGTCGTTGGGCATCACCCGTGATGCTCAGCCACCACGATCTGCGGCCCGAGCGGGTCAGGGCGGGCGCCGCACCCGTCCGCGCGCCAGGCTGGGCGCATGACGCGCACCGCCCTGGTCACCGGCGCCACCGGCTACATCGGCGGGCGGCTCGTGCCCGAGCTGCTCGACGCCGGCTGGAACGTCCGTGTGCTCGTGCGCACGCCGCGCAAGCTGCGTGACCGCCCGTGGGCCGACCGCATCGAGGTGGTCGAGGGCGACGTTGGTGACGCCGAGGCGGTCACGGCCGCGCTGCAGGGCACGGACGCCGCCTACTACCTCGTGCACAGCCTCGACACCGGGCGCCGCTTCGAGCGGCGCGACCGCGCGCTGGCCCGCAGCTTCGCCCGGGCGGCCCGCGCCGCCCACGCCAAGCGGCTGGTGTACCTCGGCGGCCTGTACCCCGACGTCGACGAGCTGTCGCCGCATTTGGACTCCCGCAAGGAGGTCGAGGAGATCCTGCTCGACTCCGGCGTGCCGACGGCGGTGCTGCGGGCCGCGGTGATCATCGGGTCGGGGTCGGCGTCGTTCGAGATGCTGCGCTACCTCACCGAGCGGCTGCCGGTGATGATCACGCCGCGCTGGGTCGACAACCGGATCCAGCCCATCGCCGTGCGCGACGTGCTGCGCTACCTCGTGGGCGCTGCCGACCTGCCGGACCACGTCAGCCGCGGTTTCGACATCGGCGGCCCGGACGTCCTGACCTACCGCCAGATGATGCAGCGGTACGCCGAGATCGCTGGTCTGTCGCGGCGCACGATCCGTCCCGTGCCGGTGCTGTCGCCGAACCTGTCGAGCCACTGGGTCGGCGTCATCACGCCTGTGCCGAGCTCGATCGCCCGCCCGCTCGTCGAGTCGCTGGTGCACGAGGTGGTGTGCAAGGAGCACGACATCGCGCAGTACGTGCCGGACCCGCCCGGCGGCCTCGTGGGCTTCACCCGGGCGGTGTCGCTGGCGCTGGCGAAGGTGCAGGCGTACGACGTCGCGACCCGGTGGTCGTCGGCGTCGGTGCCCGGCGCGCCGAGCGACCCGCTGCCCAGTGACCCCGACTGGGCCGGCGGCTCGCTGTACGTCGACGAGCGGTGCTCGCCGGTCAACGCGTCACGCGAGGCGCTGTGGTCGGTGATCGAGGGCATCGGCGGCCAGAACGGTTGGTACAGCTGGCCGTTCGGGTGGTGGGCACGCGGCGTGCTCGACCGGCTCACTGGTGGGCCGGGGCTGCGGCGCGGTCGGCGCAACCCGTTCGACCTGTCGGTGGGTGACGCGCTCGACTGGTGGCGAGTGGAGGAGGTCGACGACCTCGAGCTGCTGCGGCTGCGCGCCGAGATGCGGCTGCCGGGCCTCGCCTGGCTCGAGCTCGCCGTCGACGAGGGTGCGGACGGCGGCGTGGTGTTCCGCCAGCGCGCGCTCTTCGCGCCGCGCGGGCTCGTCGGCCATCTCTACTGGCAGGCCATCAAACCCTTCCACGGCATCGTGTTCGGTGGCATGCAGCGCGGCATCGCGGCCGAGGCCGAGCGCGTGCAGGCCGAAGGCCGCGCGGGCCGCTGGAGGCGCTCGCGCAGCGCGTGACGGTGGTCCTCGATCTCCGTGCTGCAGCCGCTGCCGCTCACCACCGTCATGGTGCTGCTGGCGCCGGTCCTTGGCGCCGGCGCTCACGCTCGTGGCCGCCGTCGCCGTCCCGCTGTGTTTCGCGCTCGGGTACGGCTTGACCCGGGTGCCCGGCGTGTCGAAGGTGCTCTGACCACCGCAGGCAACCTTCGGGGCACCCTGGGTGGTCCTACAGCCTGACGACGTCCGAGCCCGGAGGTCGCGGTGGAGCAGGGGGTTCGGATGCCGGACGACGTCGGCGGCGGGTTCGAGGGGTACGTCGCCGCGCGCGGTGACGCCCTGCACCGCACCGCGTACCTGCTGACGCACGACCACGCGCTGGCCGAGGACCTCGTCCAGACCGCGCTGGCCAAGGCGTGGGGCGCCTGGAGCCGCATCGACGGCGACCCCGACCCGTACGTGCGCAAGGTCATGGTCAACACCTTCGCCACGTGGTGGCGGCGCCGCTGGAACGGTGAGCACCCCACCGAGCACCTGCCGGAGCGGTCCTCACCCGACCACGGCGACGACGTCGCCACCCGCAGCGGGCTGGTCGACGCGCTCGCCGGTCTGCCTCGGCGCATGCGCGCCGTGGTGGTGCTGCGCTACTTCGAGGACCTCACCGAGGCCCAGACCGCCGACGTCCTCGGGATCAGCGTCGGCACCGTGAAGTCCCAGACGTCCAAGGCCCTCGCGCAGCTGCGCGTGGCCCCGGCGCTCGCTGCGCCGTCCCTCTGCGAGGAGCTGTCATGAGCCTCACCACCGACGACCTGCGCGACGCGCTCGCCGAGGCGGCGGACGCCCCCTACGACGCCGCCGGCACGGCGCGCCTGCACGGCGTGCGCACCCGGGTGCGCCGGGCCCGGCAACGGCGCGCGGCCGCGGTCAGCGGTGTGGGTGCGCTCGCCGTGGCGGCCGTCGTGGCCGCCGTCGCCTTCGGTGGCACCCGGACGGCGACCCCGGCCCCGGCGTCCACGACGAGCGGCGTGCCGACGAATGCTGCCGTGGCACCGGCCGAGCTGCCGACGACCTGGGGCGTGCGCGAGGTGGTGGGCTCGCTCACCGGCTCGGGCAGTGACACTCCCGGCCGCCTGCTCACCTGGCCCTCGCAGGTCACCGGCGTCCTGGTGCGCTGCGACCGCGAGAACAGCGAGGTCGAGATCTCGTACGAGGCGGTTGGCAAGGACCCGTCGACCATGAGCTTCTCCTGCAGGCCCGGTGGCGACGCGTTCCAGGTGAGCGACCTGTCCCCCGCGGCCGCGAGGATCCGGCCGGGCCAGCAGGTGCGGATGCAGGTGCGCCTCGACCACAGCGACACCCCCGAGTCCACGACCTTCGGTGCCGGCCTGCTCGTCGGACGCGACGAGATCGACATGTCGACCCTGCGCAACGCCCCCGCGGGCTGGTCGTCCGTCGGCGCCTACGCGATGGCCGACGGCTGGCAGTACTCGGCGTATGCGCCGGACGGCAAGGCCCGCGGGACGGCGATCACCAACGGCGTGCAGATCATGCTGGCCGATCAACGCGCCGCCCGCCTGCAGGTCCGCTGCAGCGGCGCCGTCCGCCTCGACGTCGACCCGGGCACGGCCGGCGAGCCGACGTCCGTGACCTGCCCGGCCGGGCACCGCAGCAGCCAGACGGTCGACGTCGACCTGCGGCCGGCGAACGACCAGCGCCTCACGCTGCGGGCGGTCGACGCCGCGCCCGGCGCGCTCGTCGAGGTCGGTGTCGCCACCCGCTGAGCCGGCTTGCGACACTGGACGACGTGAGCGAGCAGCAGCGGACCTTCTACGACGAGGTGGGCGGCCATGAGACCTTCGTGCGGCTGATCCATCGCTTCTACGAGGGTGTGGCGTCCGACCCCGAGCTGCGCGCGCTGTACCCGGAGGAGGACCTCGGCCCGGCCGAGGTCCGCTTCCGGATGTTCCTCGAGCCGTACTGGGGCGGCCCGACGACGTACAGCGAGCAACGCGGCCACCCGCGCCTGCGCATGCGGCACCACCCCTTCGCCGTCACGCCGTACATGCGCGACCGCTGGCTGCACCACATGCGCGTGGCGCTGGACGAGCTGGACCTCGCCCCGGCGAACGAGCTGCTGCTGTGGGACTACCTGCAGCGCGCCGCGCACTCGCTGGTCAACACCCCGGGCTGAGCCGCACCTGCTGGGGCGAAACACTCCAACGCCCGGTTGGTGCGGGGGCACCCCACTCCAATAGGTTCGCCGCAGGGTGCCCCCGCGCCAACAGGTGGACGCTACGGGTCAAGCGTTTGCACTCCAGGTGCCCGGAGGCCGTAGCCTTCTGCGCGTGACCGCTCAGCCGACGACCGACGCCGCCGCCGCCTCCACCCAGCCCGAGCACACCGCTCCCCGCACCGCGCCGGGTGAAGAGTGGTGGCGCACCGCCGTGATCTACCAGGTCTACCCGCGCTCGTGGGCCGACTCGGACGGCGACGGCGTCGGCGACCTGCCCGGCATCACCGCGCGCCTCGACCACCTCGTCGAGCTCGGCGTCGACGCGCTGTGGCTGTCGCCGTTCTACGTCTCACCGCAGGCGGACGCCGGCTACGACGTCGCCGACTACCGGGCGGTCGACCCGGTGTTCGGCGACCTCGTCGCGGCCGACCTCATGGTGGCCCGCGCCCACGAGCTGGGCCTGCGCGTCATCGTCGACATCGTGCCCAACCACACCAGCGACGAGCACGCCTGGTTCAAGGCCGCGCTCGCGTCGCCGCCCGGCAGCCCCGAGCGCGCCCGCTACCTCTTCCGCGACGGCAAGGGCCCGGACGGCGCCGAGCCGCCGAACCACTGGCGCTCGGTGTTCGGCGGCCCCGCCTGGACGCGCGTCATCGAGGCCGACGGCACGCCCGGCCAGTGGTACCTGCATCTCTTCGACGTCAAGCAGCCCGACCTGGACTGGACCAACCCCGAGGTGCGCCAGGAGTTCGAGTCGATCCTGCGGTTCTGGCTCGACCGCGACGTCGACGGCTTCCGCATCGACGTCGCCCACGGCCTGGTGAAGGCCGAGGGCCTGCCGGACTGGCGCGAGAGCGTCGAGATGCTGCAGCACTCCGACCCCCGATTCTCGCGCCCGCCGTTCTGGGACCAGGAGGGCGTGCACGACATCTACCGCGTGTGGCACCAGATCGCCGCCGAGTACGCCGGCGACCGCGTGCTCGTCGCTGAGGCCTGGGTCGACCCGCCGTCGCGCATCGCCCGCTACGTGCGAGCCGACGAGCTGCACCAGTCGTTCAACTTCTCCTACCTCGTCACGCCGTGGCGCGCCGCTGACCTGCGGGCCGTCGTCGACGAGTCGCTGGAGGCCATGGGCGAGGTGGGCGCCCCCACCACCTGGGTGCTCAGCAACCACGACGTGCTGCGGCACTCGACCCGCTTCGGCTTCGACGCCGGCACCGAGCTGCCCAACGGCATCGGCGTGGGCGACGCCCAGCCCGACGTCGTCCTGGGCCTGCGCCGCGCCCGGGCCGCGACGATGGTGATGCTCGCGCTGCCGGGCAGTGCCTACCTCTACCAGGGCGAGGAGCTCGGCCTGCCCGAGCACACGCTGCTGCCGGACGCCGTGCGCCAGGACCCCACCTGGGTGCGGTCGGGCCACCAGCACCGCGGCCGCGACGGCTGCCGCGTGCCGATCCCGTGGGAGTCCGACCGGCCGTCGTACGGCTTCGGCCCCTCCGACCTCAGCTGGCTGCCGCAGCCGGACGTCTGGGCGGCCTACGCGCTCGACGTCCAGCGCGGCGCCACCGGGTCGACGTACGAGATGTACCGCGCGGCGTTGGCCGGCCGGCGTGAGCACGCGCTCGGTGGCGGCGAGCTCTCGTGGGTGGAGGGGCTGCCCGAGCAGGTGCTGGCGTTCCGCAACGGTGACGTGGTCGTGCTGGCCAACACCGGCGCCGACGACGTCGAGCTGCCGGCCGAGCTGGCCGCGGGCGAGCTGCTGCTCGCGAGCCAGCCGGACGTCGAGCCCGGCGTGCTCGCGAGCGACGTCACCGTGTGGATCCGGGCGAGCTGAACAGCGCGCCGAGCTCCTCGAGCAGCGGGCGCACGGAGTCCGGCGCGGTGGTCTCGGAGAACGTCACGGTGACGCCCTGCGCGCTCAGGACGTAGAAGAGCTGATCGCTGCGGCGCTCGGTGGGAGACGGGGTCGACGACTGCTGGGTCGCCAGCTGGCGCAGGTCGGCGGCCTGCACGGCGTCGACGATCGCCGCCAGCTGGCCCTCGCTGAGCTGGCGCGTCACCGGCGTCTTGGTCTTGCCCGTCACCGTGTAGGTGCCGTCGGGGCGCAGCTGGAGCCGGTCGGCCAGTCCCCCGACCCCCCCGGTGCGGATCAGCACGACGGGCTCGGAGATCCCCTCGGTCATGCGTCCTCCTGCCGTGGGCGTGGCCGATGTCGTGCCGGTGGCGGTCGTCGTGCCGGTGGCGGTCGTCGTGACGGAGCCGGTGGCATCGTCGGTGCTCTGCGACCCGCAGGAGGTCGCGCCCAGCAGGGTGACCGCGGCCAGCGTGGCGACGGTCGGGATCGTGGTCGTCCTCGGGATGGCTCGCATGGTGCTGGGACGCTACCAACACCTGTCCGGTTCCACCCGGTTTCCGGTGGTGGCCACCACCGCACGGCACGGCGCACACTGGCGGGTGTCGACCGGAGGGACCGCCATGAGCACCGATCCGTCATCACCCTGGGAGGGCACGGCACCGGCCCCCTACGCCGGCGCCGCGGTCGTGCACCGGGCCGTGCGGCGCGTCGGTGGCGTGGCACCAGTGAGCCGGGTGCTCGCCCGCACGCTGCACCACCTCGACCGCCCGGTGATCAGGCTGAGCGCTGGCCGGCACACGCTCACCAGCCTGCTCACCGGCCTGACCGTCGCCGACCTCACCACCCCCGGCGCGCGCACGGGCCGACCCCGCCGGACGCCGGTGCTGGGCTTCCCCACCGACGACGGGCTCGTCGTCATCGCGTCCAACTACGGCCAGCAGCACCATCCGGCGTGGTACCACAACCTCGTGGCGCACCCCGAGGCCGAGCTGCTCGTGCGCGGGCGGTCGACGCCCGTCGTCGCGACGCTCGCGCAGGGTGAGCAGCGGGCCCGGCTGTGGGCCCAGGCGACGACGCTCTACCCCTCGTGGGACCGCTACGCCGAGCGCGCACCGCACCGCGAGATCGGGGTCTTCGTGCTGCGGCCGGCCCGCTGACGTGGGCTGCGGGCGCTAGCTGACGAGCTCGAGCCCCGGCCCGGCGAGGGTCTCGAGCCGCCAGCCGGTCGCCGTCACCTCCAGCTCGACCTGCGAGCGCCCGAGCCGCAGGTTCACCAGGTCGAGCGGCAGGTAGCGCTCGGGGACGGCGGGCGCGCACCGCAGCCGGCCGCGATGCACCTGCGGTTCGAGGCGCAGCAGCGCGCGCAGCAGCTCGAGCGGTGCGGCGGCCGCCCAGGCCTGCGGCGAGCACGAGGTCGGGTAGGGCACGGGCACGCCGACCTGGGCGCGCGAGTGGCCGCAGAACAGCTCGGGCAGCCGGTGGCCGAAGTGCGCGGCGGCCTCGAGCAGCGCGACGGCGACCCGCTGCGCCTGCTCGACGAAGCCGTACCGCATCAGCCCGCTGACGCACAGGGCCGTGTCGTGGGGCCACACCGAGCCGTTGTGGTAGCTGAGCGGGTCGTAGGCGCCCATGTCGGTCGCGAGCGTGCGCACGCCCCAGCCGCTGAACAGCTGGGGCGAGGTGAGCAGCTCGGCCACCCGCGGCGCCCGCGCCTCGTCGACGATGCCGGTCCACAGGCAGTGCCCGATGTTGGACGTCAGCGCGTCGACCGGGCGCTTGTCGGCGTCGAGCGCCACGGCGTACCACCCGAGGTCGGGCAGCCAGAACTGCTCGTCGAAGCGTCGCTTCAGGCGGTCGGCGCGCTCGCTCCACCGCCGCACGCCCATCGGGTCGCCGGCGCACTCGGCCAGCCGCGCCCGGGCCCGGTAGGCGGCGTAGACGTAGCCCTGCACCTCCGCGAGCGCGATGGGCGCCCGGGCCAGGGAGCCGTCGGCGAAGTTCACGCCGTCGCCGGAGTCCTTCCAGCCCTGGTTGACCAGTCCGCGCTCGGTCTTGCGCTCGTACTCGACGAACCCGTCGCCGTCGACGTCGCCGTAGTGCTCGACCCACTCCAGCGCCCGGTCGGCCGCCGGCAGGAGGGCGCGCAGCCGGTCGTCGAACACGTCCCAGGTCGCCAGCTCGCCGAGCAGCATGACGAACAGCGGCGTCGCGTCGGCGCTGCCGTAGTACGCACTGCGCCCGCCGAGCGTCAGGTGGGCAGCCGGCCCGAGCCGCAGCTCGTGCACGATCCGGCCGGGTTCCTCCTCCGACGACGGGTCGACTGTGCGCCCCTGGTGCTCGGCGAGGGTCTGCAGGGTGCCGACGGCGAGCGAGGTGTCGACCGGCAGCACCATCCACGACGTCAGCAGCGAGTCGCGACCGAAGGGCGCCATGAACCACGGCGCCCCGGCGGCCACCACGACGCGGTCGGGATGCGCCGGGTCGAAGATGCGCAGGGTGCCGAGGTCCTCGACGCTGCGCCGCAGCACCTGAGCGAGGTCGGGGTCGGCGGTGCGCATGAGCGGGCTGTTGCGCCGCCAGTCGCGCAGCCGCTGCGACGGGCCGGCGTGCTCGACCGGCAGGCCGCGCGGATGGCGCAGCGGCAGGCGGTCGCCGTCGAAGACGCCCACGACCTCCACGGACGTCGACCACGTGCCTCGGGCGGGCAGCTCGAGCGTCCACGACAGGCCCGCGGCGCCGACGTCCACGCCGTCGTAGCCGCGCACCTCGACGGACACCGACTGCTCCCCCCGCCGGCGGGTCAGCGTGAGGACGCCGGGGACGACGTCCCGCCGCGACCAGCCGTTGCCGGCCGCCGTCCCGGCCTTGACCTCGAAGACGTCGGCGAAGTCGGTGTCGGCGAGCAGCGTGACGCGACAGGTCACCGGCCGGGCCGAGTCGTTGACCACCTCGAGGTCCTCGCGCATGCCGTGGCCGACGTACCGGCGGCGCACCACCAGCAAGGCCGGGCGGACGTCGCGCACACCCGGCCGCCAGGTGATGACCTCGGCGCTGAACGGCTCGGGATACCGCACGGTCATGGGCTGCGGCGGCTGGCCGTCGACGAGCAGCTCCCAGCGGCCGAGCAGCCGGACGTCGCGGACGTAGACGCCTTGCGACCCACCGGGCCGGATGCTGCCGTCGGCGTCGCTGATGCAGAAGCTCGAGCCCTCGACGACCGTGATCGCGCCGGCGCCGAGGCCCTCGCTCGCCGGCGCCTCCTCGAACGCCCACGGGTCCGTCGTCACGGCACCGCTCGTCACGGCACGAGCGCGGGCTCGCGGTGGCCGGCGCGGCGCACCCGCAGGTACAGGCCCAGGTAGTCGCGCGCCATGCGGTCGAGCGAGAACCGGCGCTCGGCGGCGATGCGACAGGCGCGGCGGTCGATCTGGTCGATGCGGCCCACGGCGTCGACCATGGCGTCCTCGGTGCCGCACAGGAAGCCTGTGCGCCCGTGCTCGACGATCTCCGGGGCGGCGCCGTGCGGGAACGCCAGCACCGGCGTCCCGCTCGCGAGCGCCTCGATCATCACCATGCCGAACGGCTCGGGCCACGAGATGGGGTTCAGCAGCGCGGTGGCGCCGGCCAGCAGGGCGGTGGCCTCGGCCAGCGAGGCCTCACGCGGCGGCTCGGCGTCCGGGCCGAGCAGGGGGGCCACCTCGCGTTCGTAGTACGCGAGCTCGTCGGGGTGACGCATCTTGGTGGCGATCACCAGCCGCCGACCCGAGCGCACCGCCACGCGCACCGCACGGTGCACGCCCTTGTCCGGTGACATCCGGCCCAGGAACAGCAGGTAGCCCTCGTCGCCGCGCGGGCTCGGGTGGTAGCGCTGCAGGTCGACCCCGTGGTGGACGACCGCGCCCACGGGCACGCCGTGGGCCGAGCGGGCGTGCGCGTGCGACACCGCCACGAGCGTCGCGCGGGAGGCCACGACGGCCAGCACGCGGGCCGCCTCGGGCGTGAACGGGTTGTGGTGGGTCACGAGCACCGGCGGGCTGGGCTGTCCGGTCGCGTCGTTCGCGGCCGGGCCGACCAACGGTCCCAGCAGCGTGTGGTCGTGGATCACGTCGCAGTCGCGCAGCTGCTCGTAGGCGGCGATCACGTGCGCGGCCTCGGCGAGCGCCAGGCCCATGTCGTCCTGGGCCTGCGCGAAGAGCGCGAGCCGCCGTACGGGGCAGGTCGACTCGGCGACCGTGAAGAGCTGCACGTCGTGTCCCATGCGGACGAGGCCGCGCGCGAGCCCGTCGACCACTGCCTCGATGCCGCCGTAGCTGGTCGGCGGCACGGGCAGCCACGGGGGCGCGACGATGCCGATGCGCATGGCTCAGGACACCCTCGCCGCCCCGGCGCCGGGTAGGGGCGAACGTCCTGAGGGGTCGTCGGCCGTCACGGGCACGAGCATCACCGGCACGCGCGCCTCGACCACGGCGCGCCGCACCGTGCGGGCACGGCCGCCGTCGAGCCGCTGTGACCACCCGAGGGCGATGAGGTCGGCGCCGAGTCCCTCGGCCACCTCGACGACGTTCTGCTCGGGCTGACCGACCCGCACCTCCAGGCGCACGCCGGGCGCGGTCACGTGCCGGGTCAGGAACTCCTCGCTCCAGGTCTTGAGCGCGTGGGCGTCCTGGTCCCAGTACGGCGGCGTCGTGGCCGGGCCGAAGACGTGCAGCACCACGAGGTCGACGCCCGCGCGGCGGCACAGCTCGACGGTGTGCTCGACGGCGTGCGCGCACTCGCGCGACCCGTCGAGCGGCACGAGCACCCGGCCGATGGACGGCTGGCCGGCGGGCAGGTCCGGCGGGAGGAGCACGAGCGGCTTGGTGGCCTCGCGCATGATGCGCCACGAGGCCGCGCGGGGGTCTGCGTCAGCGGGGACGACCCCGACCAGCACATCGCGCCGCTCCAGCGCCTCCAGCACTGCCCGGGCCGTCCGCTCCGGTGGTCCGGCGGGGACCTCGACTTCACGCACCCGTGCCCGCATGAGCGTCGCGACGGCGGCCGCGACGTCGACCAACGCACCTCGCCTGGCGCCATCGGCTACTGCGGCAACGACTTCAGCCATGACGGATCACCTCCTCCGATCGTGGTCGGTGCGGCCGTCGAGCGGTCGACCGACGCGTGCTTCGTCACGAGCTGCACGGGACCGGCACCCACGGCCACGGGCAGCCGGCCGTCGACGTCGACCTGCACCTGCCGGGTGTCGACGCGCACGCGCACGCGCCGGCCCAGGCAGCGAAAGCGCAGCTCCACGCTCCCCCAGGTCCGTGGCAGCACCGGGTCGAGGTGCAGCGCGTGCCCGCGCACGCGCGCTCCCAGGAAGCCCAGCAGCATGGCCTGCCAGACGCCCCCGAGCGTGCCCAGGTGCAGGCCGGCGGCGGTCATGCCGTGCTCGTCGCCGAGGTCTATGGCGAGCGCCTGGCGCAGCATGGTCAGCGCGTCGTCCGGGCGTCCGGCGCGCGCCAGCAGCGACGCCGAGATGGCCGGCGACAGCGACGATCCGTGCGCCGTACGCGGGCCGTAGTGGTCGAGGTTGGGTGCCAGCGACCCGGGGGCGACGTCGTCCGGCACGAGGTGGTGCAGCATGAGCACGTCGGGCTGCTTGATCACCTGCGTGGCCGCGACGCGAGCGCGGCCGAAGAGCACGTCGGCGGCCAGCGGTGGCGGCGCGAGGTCGGCCGCCAGCAGCGGCTCGAGCGCGTCGTAGCCGCGGAACTGCTCGTAGCGTCCGGTGGCCGGGTCGTAGCCGTCGACGAGCGCGTCCGCGAGCGCCCGCCACGCCGGCACCTCGGCCGGGCAGATGGCCCATTGAGCAGCGAGATCCGCTGCGGCACGTAGGTTCCAGCGGGCCATGACGTTCGTGTAGGCGTTGTCGTCGACCGAGTCGTGGTACTCGTCGGGGCCCATGACGCGGTCGAGGTGCGCGCGTCCGTCGGCGTCCGTGCGGCAGCGGCTGGTCCAGTACCGCGCCGTGTCGAGCAGCAGCTCGAGCTCACCGGACCCGGGTTCGAGCCGGCGTCCGGACCACTGCGCGCAATGCACCGCGGCCCACGCGACGTCGGCGGTGACGTGCTCCTCCTGACGTCCGGTGAGCACCGGCGCCGGCTCGGCGCCGAGCGCGACGCT
>JBQCES010000056.1:0-6452 GCA_051960055.1 Angustibacter sp.
ACCTGCACGCGATCACCGGCGGTCACGAGCCGAAGCTGCTGCGCCAGCGCACCCGGGCCAGCGCGGCGCAGCTGCTCGCGGTCGGCCTGGATCCGGAGCGGTGCACCCTGTTCGTGCAGAGCCACGTGCCCGAGCACGCGCAGCTGGCCTGGGTGCTCTCCTGCATCACCGGCTTCGGCGAGGCCGGCCGGATGACGCAGTTCAAGGACAAGGCGGGACGCGCGGGCGCCGAGCGCACCACGGTCGGGCTGTTCACCTACCCGGTGCTCATGGCGGCCGACATCCTGCTCTACGCCGCGGACGCCGTCCCGGTGGGCGAGGACCAGCGCCAGCACCTAGAGCTCACCCGCGACCTGGCGATCCGGTTCAACTCGCGCTTCGGCGACACCTTCACGGTGCCCGAGCCGCACATCGTCAAGGAGACGGCCAAGATCTACGACCTGCAGGACCCGACGTCGAAGATGAGCAAGTCGTCGGCGACGCTGGCCGGCGTGATCGACCTGCTCGACGAGCCGAAGGTGACGGCCAAGAAGATCCGCTCCGCGGTCACCGACACCGAGCGCGAGGTGCGCTACGACGTCGAGGGCAAGCCGGGGGTGTCGAACCTGCTGTCGATCCACTCGGCGCTGTCGGGCCGCAGTGTGGAGGAGCTCGAGAAGGACTACGTGGGCAAGGGCTACGGCGATCTCAAGGGTGACCTCGCGGACGTCGTCACCGAGGCGCTCACGCCGTTCCGCGAGCGCACGCTGGCCTACCTCGACGACCCGCGGATGCTCGACGACGTCCTGGCCGCTGGAGCCGACAAGGCCCGTGCGGTGGCGCGCGAGACGCTCGCGGCCGTCTACGAGCGCGTGGGCTTCCTGCCCCCGCGGGCCTGAGTACCCCATCGTCTCCTCGGATAGGGCAGGATCGGACGGGTGACCAGCAGCCAGACGGACCGCACGATCGGGGTCGCCATCTCGATCCCCGCTCCGTACGGCGAGCAGCTGCGTGCCGCGCGGGCGTCCTTCGGTGACCCGCTGGCCACGTCGGTGCCCACGCACGTGACGTTGCTGCCGCCCACGGTGCTGTCGCACGCGCAGGACGACGAGGTCGACGACCACCTGCGCAAGGTGGCGGAGGCGGCGTCCGCGTTCGACATCCACCTGCGGGGGACGGCGACGTTCCGCCCGGTATCGCCGGTCGTGTTCGTGCCGCTGGTGCAGGGGATCGGGGAGTGCGAGGCCCTGGAGCAGTCCGTGCGCAGCGGCCCGCTGGCGCGCGACCTGCAGTTCTACTACCACCCGCACGTCACGGTGGCCCACCACCTCTCGGACGCCGCGCTCGACCGCGCCTCGGCCGAGCTGGCCGACTTCGAGTGCCGGTTCACGGTGGAGGGCTTCCACCTCTACGAGCACGGCGCCGACGAGGTGTGGCGCACGCAGGGCTGGTACGCCTTCGGCGACGGGCCCGGCGCGTGAAGGCGCTGCTGGCGCGGCTGAAGGCGAGCCACGCCTACCGCTCCTGGCAGCGGTACAACGACTCGCGCGGCAACGTCCTGGCCGGCGGCGTGGCCTACCTCGGCTTCTTCTCGATCATCCCCGCCCTCGTGCTGGGCTTCACGGTGTTCGGCTTCGTGCTGCGCGGCCAGCCGGACCTGTTCGACCGCGTGGTCTCCTACGTCTCGCGCACGCTGCCCGGCATCCTGAAGGACGCCGCCCACCCCGACGGCATCCTCGACGCCTCGCGGCCGCCGACGCCGAACGCGCTGTCGGTCACCGGCGCGATCAGCCTGGTGACCCTGCTGCTGTCGGGCCTGGGGTGGGTCGACGCGCTGCGCCAGGGCGTGCGTGCGATGTTCGACGAACCGAAGCTGAAGGCCAACCCGGTGCTGCTCAAGGCCAAGGACGTCGGCGTGCTGGTGACGCTGGGCCTGGCGGTGCTGCTGTCGGCCGTGCTGTCGTTCGTGGTCAGCGCGGCCACCACGTGGGTGCTGGGCCTGTTCGACGCGCAGGGATCGACGGCCGGCCACGTACTGCTGCGGGTGCTGGGCACCCTGGCCGTGCTCGCGGCCGACTTCGCCCTCATGGTGATCGTGCTGCGGCTCATGAGCGGCGTCGACCTGCCGCGATCCGACCTGGCGCAGGGCGCCCTGGTCGGCGCCGTCGGGCTCGGCGTCCTGAAGCTGGCGAGCGGGCTGCTGCTGGCGAGCGCGAGCCGCAAGCCGCTGCTGGCCGGCTTCGCGGTCATCATCGGCCTGCTCGTGCTGATGAACCTGATCAGCCGGATCATGCTGCTCGCGGCGGCGTGGGCTGCCACGACGGCCACCGAGCGAGGCCACCTGCCGAGCCAGGCGCCGGCGCCGCTGCCGCGCGCGGCGGGTCCGCGCGACGACGTGCTGCCGTCGTTCGGTCCGCGCGCGGCCGACCGCACGGCCGTCGCGGCTGGTGCAGTGCTGGGGCTCACGGCCGGTGTCGTGGGCCACACGCTGCGCCGGGGGTTGCAGGCGCTCGTGGCCTCCGCGCGCGGGCGCTGAACGCTCGACGTCAGCGGCGCGAGGCGGCGCGGGCGCCGCGTCGGGCCCGGGCGAGCGCGACCTGGCGCCGCTTGGCCCGGGCGCTGAGCCCGAGCAGCAGCACGGCCAGCAGCGCAGCCGCGACCCCGCCGGCGCCGACCACCTTCAGCGTGCCGTCGGCCGGGCCGGCCGCCTGCAGCGCCGCCGAGGCGGGCCGGGCGGCCGCGGCGACCCGCGGCTCGCCGGTGACCGCGCTCGGGCGCTCGAGCTCGCCTGGCTCGACGAGGTGCCCGACGGACTGCACCCGCGGGCCGTAACGGAACGCCCAGTCGAACATCGCCGCCTGGGTGCGCCAGCTGGGCTCACCGCGGCGCATCGCCGTGAACAGGTAGCGGTGGCCGCCGCGCTGGACGGCGCTGATCGCCGTCCAGCGGGCGGCGACGGTGTAGCCGTCCTTGACGCCGATGGTGCCGGCGTAGTTGTAGAGCAGGCGGTTGTGGTTCTGGATCTGGAACGATGCCGTGCGCGGCTTGCCCTTGACCTCCTTGCCGGGGAAGCGCACGCGCTTGGTCGTCACCAGCGTGCGGAAAGCCGGCAGCTGCATCGCAGCCCGGGCGACGAGTGCGAGGTCGTAGGCGCTCGTCAGCTGGCCTGGCGCGTCCAGGCCGCTGGGGTTGCGCACGGTGGTGTCGCGCGCCCCGAGCCGCTCGGCCTCGGCCTGCATGCGGGCGACGGTCTGCGGCACCCCGCCCGCCACCCGGGCGAGCGCCGTCGCCGTGTCGTTGCCCGACGCGAGCATGGTGCCCTGCAGCAGCTGCTCGACCGTGTAGCGCGAACCGGGGTCGAGACCCACCTTGGAACCGTCGACGAGGTCGGCGCGGTCGGCGACGACGACCTGGTGCGGGTCGACGTCCGGCAGGGTCGTGAGCACCGTGAGCGTCTTCAGCGTGGACGCCGGCAGGTACCGCCCGTGAGGGTCCTTGGCCACCAGCACCTGGCCGGTGTCGAGGTCGGCCAGCAGGTACGACGCGGCCTTGAAGGCGGGCGGAGCGGGCACGCCGGCGGGCCGGTCGACCACGAGAGCGCGGGTGGCGAGGCGCTCGCCGCCCACCGCAGGGACGGACGGCGCCGTCGAGCTGGGCGCCGTCGAGCTGGGCGCCGCCGAGGTGGGCGTCGAGGGCGTGGTGGTGCTCGCCGACGCCGGGATCGCCGCACCCGTCACCGGGCACAGCAGGAGAGCGGCGGTCAGCACCGCCGTCACGCGCCGCATGCTCAGACCTTACGCGTCAGCAGGGCGCGCTTGACCTCCTGGATCGCCTTGGTGACCTCGATGCCGCGCGGGCAGGCCTCGGTGCAGTTGAAGATCGTGCGGCAGCGCCACACGCCTTCCTTGTCGTTGAGGATCTCCAGGCGCTGGTCGCCTGCGTCGTCGCGGCTGTCGAAGATGAACCGGTGCGCGTTGACGATGGCGGCCGGGCCGAAGTACTGGCCGTCGGCCCAGAACACCGGGCACGACGACGTGCACGCCGCGCACAGGATGCACTTGGTGGTGTCGTCGAAGCGCTCACGCTGCTCCTGGCTCTGGATCCGCTCGCGCGACGGCGCGTTGCCCTCGGCGACCAGGAACGGCATGACCTCGCGGTACGCGGCGAAGAAGGGGTCCATGTCGACGACGAGGTCCTTCTCGACCGCCAGGCCCTTGATCGGCTCGACCATGATGGGCTTGTCGGGGTTGAGGTCCTTCAGCAGCGTCTTGCAGGCGAGCCGGTTCTTGCCGTTGATGCGCATGGCGTCCGAGCCGCAGACGCCGTGCGCGCACGAGCGCCGGAAGGTCAGCGAGCCGTCCTGCTCCCACTTGATGGTGTGCAGCGCGTCGAGCAGGCGGTCGGTCGCGTGCACGCTGACGCGGTAGTCCTCCCAGTGCGGCTCGGCGTCGGTCTCGGGGTCGAACCGGCGGATCCGCAGCGTGACGTCGAAGCCGGGCACCGCACCGGCGGCGTCGCCGGCCTGCGCCTTCTCGGGGGCCTTGGACGGCGCCTGGTCGGCCACCGCAGCGCCGTCGCCGGCCGCCGCGGCCTCGCGGGTCGGCTCGTCACGCGGGGTGTCGGTCGGCTCCGCGGGCTCGCGGGCCTGCAGCGGCCGGGAGTCCGGCCCCTGCGAGGTCTCGGCCTCGGTGGGCGGGTTGGTCGGCGCGGGCTTCGCGGCGTCGTCGTTCGCCATCAGTACTTGCGCTCCATCGGCTCGTAGCGGGTCTGCACCACCGGCTTGTAGTCCAGGCGCACCTGCGGTCCCTCGCTGGCCTGCTCGCGGTAGGCCATCGTGTGCCGCATGAAGTTGACGTCGTCGCGGTTGGGGTAGTCCTCGCGGAAGTGCCCGCCGCGCGACTCCTTGCGCTCCAGGGCGCCCACCACGATGACCTCGGCCAGGTCGAGCAGGAAGCCCAGCTCGACCGACTCGAGCAGGTCGGTGTTGAACCTCTTGCCCTTGTCCTGCACCGAAACCGTGCGGTAGCGCTCCTTCAGGCCCTGGATGTCGGTGAGGGCCTGCTTGAGCGACGCCTCGGTGCGGAACACCTGGGCGTTGCGGTCCATCGTCTCCTGCAGCGCCTTGCGCACCGCGGCCACGCGCTCGCCGTCCTGGCGGTCGAGCATGCCCTGGAGCAGCTCGATCGTCGGCCGCTCGGGCGCCTCGGGCAGCTCGACCAGCTCGGCGGTCTTGGCGTACTCGGCGGCGGCGATGCCGGCCCGACGTCCGAAGACGTTGATGTCGAGCAGCGAGTTGGTGCCCAGGCGGTTGGAGCCGTGCACCGACACGCAGGCGACCTCGCCGGCGGCGTACAGGCCGGGGACGACGTGGGTGTTGTCGCGCAGCACCTCGGCGTCGACGTTGGTCGGCACGCCGCCCATGGCGTAGTGCGCCGTCGGGTACACCGGCACCGGCTCGGTGTAGGGCTCGACACCGAGGTAGGTGCGTGCGAACTCGGTGATGTCGGGCAGCTTGGCGTCGATGTGCGCCGGCTCGAGGTGGGTGAGGTCGAGCAGCACGTAGTCCTTGTTGGGGCCGCAGCCGCGGCCCTCGCGCACCTCGTTGGCCATCGAGCGGGCGACGATGTCGCGCGGCGCGAGGTCCTTGATGGTGGGGGCGTAGCGCTCCATGAAGCGCTCACCCTCGCTGTTGCGCAGGATGGCGCCCTCGCCGCGGGCGGCCTCCGACAGCAGGATGCCGAGACCGGCCAGGCCCGTCGGGTGGAACTGGAAGAACTCCATGTCCTCCAGCGGCAGCCCGTTGCGCCAGGCGATGCCCATGCCGTCACCGGTGAGGGTGTGGGCGTTCGACGTCGTCTTGAACACCTTGCCCGCCCCGCCGGTGGCCAGGATCACGGCCTTGGCGCGGAAGACGTGGATCTCACCGGAGGCCAGCTCGTAGGCGACGACGCCCGCGATGCGCCGGTCGTCGCCCTCGCCCGCCATCACCAGGTCGAGCACGTAGAACTCGTTGAAGAACTCGACGTCCTGCTTGACGCAGTTCTGGTACAGCGTCTGCAGGATCATGTGGCCGGTGCGGTCGGCCGCGAAGCACGAGCGGCGCACCGCGGCCTCGCCGTGGTTGCGGGTGTGACCGCCGAAGCGGCGCTGGTCGATCTTGCCCTCGGGCGTGCGGTTGAACGGCAGACCCATCTTCTCGAGGTCGAGGACCGCGTCGATGGCCTCCCTGCACATCACTTCGGCCGCGTCCTGGTCGACGAGGTAGTCGCCGCCCTTGATCGTGTCGAAGGTGTGC
The DNA here is from genome assembly GCA_051960055.1 of Angustibacter sp. Classification (GTDB taxonomy): domain Bacteria; phylum Actinomycetota; class Actinomycetes; order Actinomycetales; family Angustibacteraceae; genus Angustibacter. The sequence continues at coordinate 6,275 of JBQCES010000056.1, forward strand.
CACTCCCAGTTGTCCTCCTCGACGTTGGCGAGGGCCGCCGCCATGCCGCCCTGCGCCGCACCCGTGTGCGAGCGCGTGGGGTACAGCTTGGAGATGACGGCCGTCTTCGCCCCGGGGCCGGCCTCGATGGCAGCCCGCATCCCGGCGCCGCCGGCGCCCACGATGACGATGTCGAACT
>JBQCES010000057.1:0-8744 GCA_051960055.1 Angustibacter sp.
AGCACCCGCCACAGCCGTGGCTGCCAGGCGAGGTCGGCCGGCACCGTGCCGTCGACCACCGTGCCGTCGACCACCGTGCCGTCGACCACCGTGCCGTCGACCACCGCGCCATCTACCACCGTGCCGTCGTCGTCCCGGCCCTCGGCCCACGCCCGCACCATCGCCGGGCGCTGCGCGGCGTACGCGCTGAACAGCCGCGCCAGGTGCCGCACGACCACGAGGCGCCGACCCTGCCGCAGCTCGTCGTCGCCACCGACGCCCAGGTGACGCCCGAGGACGGCGCACCAGGGCTCAGCGGCGCACTCGTCGACCACCTGCAGCAGAGGCCAGGTCAGGGACGCCGAGCGCCAGGGGTCGTCGTCCGGCGCGAGGTCGACCGCGGCCGCGAGCGCCCCCGCCACGAGCCGGGCCGGCGAGCCGAACGACACGTTGGCGCACACTCCCGCCTCCGCCGGCGACGTCGCCGCACCGAGGTGGTGCGACAGCCGCTGGGCGAGCCAGCGCTCGACGCCTCGGGTGGGCACGGCCACGACGTCTGGTGTGAACGGGTCGTCCGGTGGGTCGGCGAGGACGTCGGCCAGGGCGCCGACGAGCGCGTCCGCGCGCTCGCTGCGGTGCAGGTGCAGCACTCAGCCCCCTTCGAGTCGGTCGTCGCGAGGAGCCTATGACGCGACACCGACACCGTGGTGCAGGGCGGCCCGGCGCTACCGGACGACGAGCTGGCGCGGCACCAGGCGCTGCATGCGCGGGCTGACTCCCCCGGCCACGCCGACGGCGAGCGGCACGGTCGGCAGCACGCGGTAGGCGTCGTGGCCGAACTCGTGCAGCCAGCTGATCGACGCGTGCGACGCCGTCACGAGCGACAGCGACGCGCCCTGGCGCGCCAGCACCGCGCGGATCCAGCCGAGGACGAGCACCGACTCCTCGCCCAGCTCGGCGGCGTTGACGTCGAGCACGACGTGGGCCGTGCGCACCTTGAGCGCGGCCTGCACGGCCTTGCGCAGGGCAGCGAACGCGTCGCCGTCCAGTGAGCCCGTGGCCGTGATGACCGCGACGCCGGCGGTGACCCGGGCCGAGGCCTGGAACGGCGCCGCGTCGGCCACCGCCTCGGACGGAGCGGGGGCGGGCTGCACGGGCGTCATCAGGACCTCCGGATCGAAGTGGCTCGACCTGAGGTTCGCCGCCGCTGGGTGCCGCTCGCCAGGGACCATGGTCCTCCGGGGCGGCCGCACCGCTCCGGTGGTCTCGTCCGGTGTCGCGACGGCAGGTGTGGCACGGTGCTGCCATGCACGCTCCTGCACCTCGCGCGCTGCCCGTCGTGGTCTCCCCGCAGTGGCTGGCTGACCACCGCGACGACGTGGTGGCGGCCGACGTCCGGTGGTACCTCGACGGCCGGTCGGGGCGGGCCGCCTACGAGTCCGGGCACCTGCCAGGAGCGGTCTTCGTCGACCTCGACCGCTGGCTCGCGGCCCCGCCGGACGCCAGCGGCGCACGTCACCCGCTGCCCGACCCGGCGGTGTTCGCCGAGGGCATGGCGTCGCTCGGTATCGGGGACGACACCGCGGTCGTGGCGTACGACGACGCCGGCGGCGTGATCGCGGCCCGGCTCGTGTGGATGCTGCGCGCCACGGGCCACGCCGCGGCGCTGCTGGACGGCGGCCTGACGGCCTGGTCCGGTGAGCTCAGCACCGACCCGGTCGACCCCCGACCCGCTGCGGCGTTCACCGCGCACCAGTGGCCGCCTGCGCTGCTGGCCGACGCGGACGACGCCAGCGACCCGCACCAGGTCGTGCTCGACGCCCGCGACCACGAGCGGTACACCGGCGCACGCGAGCCCGTCGACCCTCGCGCCGGCCACGTCCCCGGGGCACGCAGCCTGCCCACGCGCGAGCACCTGGAGGCTGACGGGCGGTTCCTGCCCGCAAGCGTTCTGCGGCAACGGTTCGCCGGCGCCGGCGTTCGGGCCGACTCGTCCGTGGTCGCCTACTGCGGGTCGGGCGTCACGGCCTGCCACAGCCTGCTGGCCCTCGAGCTGGCGGGGTTCGCCCCGGGCCGGCTCTACGCCGGATCCTGGTCGCAGTACTCGGCCGACCCGTCGCGCGAGGCCCGCACCGGCGAGCGGCCCTGACCTCGAGGCAGGATCCACCGGCACCTGGGCGCATCAGAACGCTCGCTGCCCGTCTCTTGTCATCAGCGGGACACCTCGACCCGCGGAGCAGGAGCAGGAGCCATGTCGTACTTCAGCCGGGCGTTCCTCGCCGCCGCCGGCGAGCGCGCCGTCAAGACCTTCGCCCAGACGCTCGCGGCACTGCTGGCCGCCAACGGGTCCGGCGTCCTGGACGTCGACTGGCTGGGCGGCCTGTCGGTTGCCGCCTCGGCCGCCGTCGTCTCGCTGCTGTCATCGGTGGCGTCCGGCGGGGTGGGCGAGCCGGGTCCGTCCCTGACGAGTGAGGGGCTTTCCGCGAACCGCGCCAGCCGGAACAGGAGCCGTCAGATCGCCGTTCGCACCTGATGTGACGCTCCTCGACCCCGCCCTCCACCGCGCCCGCACCCAGCTCGCCGGAGCCCTGCGCTCGCGGGTCGCCGGCAAGGACGCCCAGCGCAAGGCCGAGCGCATCTGGCTGAGCGAGGGCCCCCGCTGGTTCACCCCCGACGACCCGATCTGGCGCGTGCACGCGGACGCCGCGATGTTGCCCGCCGGAATCCGCGCGCTGCTGCTGCAGTCGCTGCACCCGCTGGCGATGGCCGGCGTCGCGGCGCACTCGGGCTACAAGGGTGACCCGTGGGGCCGGCTGCAGCGCACGAGCGAGTTCCTCGCCACGACGACCTTCGGGACGATCGAGCACGCCGAGGAGCAGATCGCGCGAGTGCGGCGGATCCACGAGCGGGTGCGCGGCACCGCCCCGGACGGCCGCGCGTACGCCGCGAGCGACCCGCACCTGCTGCGCTGGGTGCACGTCACCGAGGCCGACAGCTTCCTCACGGCGTTCCAGCGCTACGCCGACGAGCCCCTGACGCCGGCCGACGCCGACCGCTACGTCGAGCAGGCCGCCGTGGTGGCCGTGCGGCTCGGTGTGGTCGATCCGCCGACCACGGTGGAGCAGCTGCGCGCGACCATCGAGAGCTACCGGCCCGAGCTGGCGGGCACGCCCGCGGCGCGCGAGGCGGCGCGCTTCCTGCTCGTGCACCCCCCGCTCCCCCCCGCCGCCCGGCCCGGCTACCTGGCGCTGGCCGCCGGCGCGGTGTCCCTACTCCCCCGCTGGGCCCGCACGCCGCTGCGGCTGCCCTCGCTGCCGGTGACCGACCGCCTCGTGGGCCGACCGCTCGGGGCAGCGGCGACGTCCGTCGTGCGCTGGGCGATGCGGCACCCGGACGACGTCCGCAACCAGGTGGAGACCGCCGGCTGAGTTTGTGCCGGTGCCCCCGGGGTAGGCGTTCCCAGTCGTCCACCTCGAGGGAGCCCCGCATGGACACCAGCAAGCCCGCCAAGGCCGTCAAGGACGCCGTCGAGGGAGCCGTCGAGGGGGCGGCAGCGAAGGCTGCCGACCTCCTGACGCCGGCCGTGCCCGGTGCGCCGGCGAGCGCGCCGCCGTCGGTCGAGGAGCCCACCGCGCCCACCGAGCCCTTGCCTGCGAAGGACGACCAGGGCGCGCCCGAGACGCGCACGGCCACGGGCGAGCCCACCGACGCCCCGGCCACGGCTCGGTCGCAGCGCGGCGAGCTCCTCACCACGGCGGGCGGGGTCCGGCTGCGCGACACCGACCACTCGCTGAAGGCCGGCCCACGCGGGCCGACGTTGCTGCAGGACCACCACCTGCGCGAGAAGATCACGCACTTCGACCACGAGCGCATCCCCGAGCGCGTCGTGCACGCGCGCGGCGTCGGCGCGCACGGGGTGTTCGAGGCGTACGGCACGGCCGACGACGTCACGAGCGCCGGCTTCCTGAAGAAGGGCCGCACCACCGACGTCTTCGTGCGCTTCTCCACGGTGCTGGGATCACGCGGGTCCGCTGACACCGTGCGCGACACCCGCGGCTTCGCGACGAAGTTCTACACCGACGAGGGAACGTTCGACCTGGTGGGCAACAACATGCCGGTGTTCTTCATCCAGGACGGCATCAAGTTCCCCGACATCGTGCACGCCGCGAAGCCGCACCCCGACCGCGAGATCCCGCAGGCGCAGAGCGCCCACGACACCTTCTGGGACTTCGTCTCGCTGCACACCGAGGCGCAGCACCACACGCTGTGGAACATGTCGGACCGCGGGATCCCGCGCTCGCTGCGCATGATGGAGGGCTTCGGCGTCCACACGTTCCGGCTCGTGAATGACAGCGGCGCAACGGTTCTGGTCAAGTTCCACTGGAAGCCCAAGCTCGGCGTCCACTCCCTCACCTGGGAGGAGGCGCAGCTGCTGGGTGGCCTCGACCCGGACTTCCACCGGCGCGACCTGTACGACGCGATCGAGGCCGGCGCGCACCCGGAGTGGGAGCTCGGCATCCAGGTGATGCCCGACACCCCGGAGCAGGTCTTCGAGGGCATCGACCTGCTCGACCCGACCAAGCTCGTGCCGGAGGAGCTCGCGCCGGTGCAGCCGATCGGCCGGATGACGTTGAACCGCAACCCTTCCAACTACTTCGCCGAGACCGAGCAGGTCGCCTTCCACGTCGGCCACCTCGTGCCCGGCATCGACGTCACCGACGATCCGCTCATGCAGACGCGGCTCTTCTCGTACGTCGACACCCAGCTCACGCGGCTCGGCGGCCCGAACTTCGAGCAGATCCCGATCAACCGCCCCCACTGCCCGGTGAACGACATGCTGCGCGACGGGTTCCACCAGGACGCCGTGCACACGGGCGTCGCGCCGTACCGGCCGAACTCGCTGGACGGCGGCAACCCGGCAGTGGCGGGGGCCGATGCCCCGACCAGCGCGGCCTTCACCGACGTCCCGGTGCGGATCGCCGAGACGACGAAGGTGCGCGCCAGCCCGGCGAGCTTCGACGACCACTTCAGCCAGGCGCGGCTGTTCTGGCAGAGCATGTCCGCGGTCGAGCAGGAGCACATCGTGCGGGCCTACGCCTTCGAGCTCGGCAAGTGCTACGAGCAGGCGGTGAAGGAGCGCCAGCTGCAGAGCCTGGCGAACATCGACGCCACGCTGTGCTCGCAGGTGGCGACGGCGCTGGGGCTGCCGGCGCCGTCAGCGACCGATCCAGCGACCGCGGTGACGCCCAGCCGGGCGCTGTCGCAGCTCGGCGAGCGCTGGCCGGCCGACGGGCGCACCGTGGGTCTGGTCGTCGACCCGGACGGCGACCTCGACGGCCTACGAACCTTGCGGTTGGCCGTCTTCGCGGCCGGCATGGTGCCGCTGCTGATCGCGCCCCACGGCGGGATGGTCGGCGACCTGCCGGTGCAGCGCACGTTCGCCACCGCACGGTCGGTGGAGTTCGACGTCCTGCTGGTGGCGGGGCGTCCGGTTCCGGCACCGGATGCGCTGCCGGTCCGGGACGCCAAGGCCGGCGCCAACGCACCCGCGGCCGTCGACCCCCGGGTGAGCCTCATGGTCGAGGAGTGCTGGCGGCACGCCAAGGCGATCGGCGGCTGGGGCGCCGGCGCGACGCTGCTCGAGGAGCTGGGCGTCACGGGCACGCCGGGCGTCGTCACGGCGGACGACGGCGCGGCCACCTTCGCCGCGGTGCAGGACCTCATGGCCACGCACCGTGTCTGGGATCGCTTCCCCGCCGCCCTCGCGTAGTTGATCACGTTAAGTGGGTGAACTCGCACTTCACACGGCGTGCAACCCTCGTGAAGTGCCAGCCAGCCCACTTAACGTGATCAACGGGGCGACGCTCGACGGGTGGGGGGTCAGCGGCGGCGCAGCGCGTCGGTGAGCAGGCCGACGAGCGCCTCGAGCTGGACGTCGGCCGACACCGACACCTCCTCGTCCGACCCGTCGAGCGCACGGGCGGCCAGGCCGGCCTTGCTGTCGATGAGCTGGGCGACCTGGGTGTCGAGCGTCTGCGCCGCGATGATCCGCCAGGCGGTCACCGGCTCGGTCTGGCCGATGCGGTGCACGCGGTCGATCGCCTGGGTCTGCTCGGCGTCGGTCCACGACAGCTCGGCGAGCACGACGTTCGACGCCACCTGCAGGTTGAGCCCGACGCCCGCTGCGGTCAGCGAGCAGACGATCACCTGCACGTCCGGGTCGTTCGTGAACGCGTCGATGCTCTCCTGGCGCGCCTTCGGCGTCTGGTCGCCGCGCACCGACGAGTAGCGCATGCCCCGGCGGGCGAACGTCTCCTGCGCTGTGTCCATGACGTCGATGTGCTTGGCGAACACGACCACCTTGCCGACGCTGCGCGCGAGCTGGGCGGCGTAGTCGGCGGCGAGCCCGGCCTTGGCCTGGCCGATGCGGCGCATGAGCGTGAAGACGTTCTCCCCCGTGCTGGCCGCCTCCGCGTCGCGCTCGGCCTTGGCCACCACGCGCACCAGCTCGTGGTCGATGCCGTCGCTGGTGGTGGACGACGACCGCGCGGCGAGCGCCGCGTCGTACCGCTGCAGCAGGCGCCGGGCCAGCTCGGCCTCGGCCTCGCGGATAGAGCGGCCGGCGTCGTCGTCCAGCTCGACCGGCAGGTCGGCGATGCGGCGGGCCGGGATGTCGGAGGCGACGTCGACCTTGCGACGCCGGACGATGCCGAAGTCGACGACGGTCGAGCGGGCCGCCGGGTAGAACTGCGGGTCGGCGGGGGTCCAGCCGTTCTCCTCCAGCGCGGCCATCAGCTCGGCGCGCGGGGCCTTGGCGTCGATCCAGCCCAGGAACTCCCAGATCGCCTGGAAGTCCTCGATGTCGTTGACCAGCGGCGTGCCGGTGAGCGCCATCATGAGCGGCCGCACCATGCGCTGGCGGATGCGCTCGGCGGTCTGCAGCACGTTCTGCGAGCGCTGCGAGGTCTTGTTCTTGATGAAGTGCGCCTCGTCGACGACCATGCCGCGGAAGCCGAACGACCCCAGCCAGCCGACGTGCCGGTCGAGGATCTCGTAGTTGACGATCACGATGTCGGCGAAGCCGTCGACGTCCTCGCCGTCACCGTGCACCACGGTGGGCACGCGGCTGGGCGTCCACAGGTGCACCTCGCGGGCCCAGTTGGTCTTGACGACGTTGGGCACCACCACGAGCAGCGGGAAGGCGTTCGCCGCCTGCGCGGCGAGCAGCGCCTGCGCGGTCTTGCCCAGACCCGGCTCATCGGCGAGCAGGAAGCTGCGGTGCCCCTGGGCCGCCGCGGCCACGAGCCGGCCCTGGTGGAGCATCAGCTGCAGGCCGTCGGGGCCCTTGAGGGTCGCGGGCTCGGGCAGCTGCATGCACGAGGAGTCACCCCCCTGCTCGAACGAGCGGAACAGCGGCCCGAGCAGCTCCCAGCCGGTGAGCAGGCCGGTGCGTCGACGGCGCTCGCCGACCGCCTCGTAGTCGGGCTCGAGGAACGGGTTGGCCAGCTGGCGCGCCCGCACCGACAGCGGGAGCACCGCGCGCGGGGACGTCGCCTCGACTGTCTGCGGCTCGACCGGCTCCTCCGGCGGCTCCAGGCCACCCTCGAGCATCATCTCGCGCTTGAGGATGCGGGCGTCGTCCGTCACCGAGGCGTCCTCGGCGAGCAGACCGAGCAGGGAGGGGTCGCGCGCGGCGATCTTGGCGAGGATGGTCGCGATGCCGTCGAGCCGCTTGAGCTGCTCGGCGCGCCAGACCTCGGTGACGTCGCCCTGCGCCTTCACACGGGCGCGCTCCTCGCGCACGAGGAGCGCGATCACCTGGAACTTCGTGCGCCCGCTGCGGCGGATGGCGCCGCGCTGGGCCTGGCCCTCGACCTCGCGCACGGCCTTGGCCAGCACGGGCATCAGGCCCTCGTCGTCCGTGTGCTTGGTGCGCCGACGGTCGCGGCTGTTGGAGCTGTTGGAGCGCGACATCGTGGCTGTGCGCTGGCCTCGTCCGGCCAAGGACTCCTCCTCCGGCGCCGTGGGGCGCAAGGGCGTGACGACACGGGACCGACCCGGCCCCGAGATCCGCGGCGGTGAGCGCCGTCGGGTGCGGCGTCGTGCGCCGCGTCCGGCCGCCGCTCAGGCAGCCGGAGCAAGTGCGCCGGTCGTCTTCGTGGGCTCAGCGGAGCCACGAGGTGCCGGCCGGTACGCACCACTCTACCCGGTCGGCCGGTGCTGCTCGGCACCTGGCGATATCCAGCGGACGAGTGTCGGGGTCACGCCCTAGCCTGCGCCTGTGACCGAGCCCGACCTTCCGCTGCGCACCGAGCGCCTCGTGCTGCGCCTGCACCGCCCGGACGACGCCGCCGCCCTGCGCGCCTACTACGGCGACCCGCAGGTCGTGCGCTACGTGCCCTTCGAGCCGTGGGACGACGTCTCCACCGCGGAGCACCTGGCCAAGCGCGTGCGGCGCACGGGTCTCAGCAGCGAGGCGCACGGGCTCGGTCTCGTCGCCGAGCTGGACGGCCGGGTCGTGGGCGACATCGCCCTCTGGACGTCGCCCGATGAGCCGCGCGTCGCCGAGATCGGCTGGGCGTTCCATCCCCACGTCGCGGGCCGGGGTCTGGCCACCGAGGCGGCTCGCGCGGTGCTCGACATCGCCTTCGACGGCTACGGCCTGCACCGCGTGCGCGCCCAGCTCGACCCGCGCAACACGGCGTCCGCGCGACTGTGCGAGCGCCTCGGCATGGTGCGCGAGGCCCACCTGCGCCAGGACTGGT
>JBQCES010000058.1:0-14369 GCA_051960055.1 Angustibacter sp.
CGCCCACCCACACCATCGCCGACACCACGTGCACGAACCGCACGAGCGACCAGGCGGTCAGCATCAGCGCGTCACCTCGATGACGCCGCGAGCGCCGGCCTCACCACGCCGCATGTCGTGGTCGACCATCACGTAGTGCCCCGGCTCGGGCATGACCGCTTCGACGAATCCGCCTTGCGCCGCAGCGAGATCCAGCACCTGGGCCGCGCCGTGCTCGGGGTTGTCGCGGCGCAGGAGGTAGGCGCCTTCCTTGAAGACCGTGTCGAACTGGGTGCCGACGACGTGGAAGTCGACGCCGTCGCTCGGGCCGGCCGCGACCACCCACCACCGCACCCGCTCGCCCGCCTTCGCCGTCAGCGGGGCGTGCACGTACTGGTCGGGGTAGCCGTTGAACTGCGTGGCGTCCCACTGGCCGGCGGCGAGGCGCGCGGGGTCGGCGCCGTCGCGGCCGACGTACAGCTGGGAAGAGACGATGACGAACTCGCGATCGACCTTGGGCAGGCTCGGCGGGTCGATGACGACCGCGCCGTACATGCCGTTCGCGATGTGCTGGGTCATCGGCATGGTGCTGCAGTGGTAGAGCCACGCACCTGAGTGGTCGGCACGGAACCGGTAGACGAGCGACTGGCCCGGCGAGATCGAGCGCATGACGCCGTCGGGTGCGTTCTGACCGGCGTGGAAGTCGATGCCGTGGTCCATCGAGCCGTCGTTGACCAGCGTGATCTCGAAGACGTCGCCGACGTGCCCACGCAACGTCGGGCCGGGCACGGAGCCGCCGAACGTCCAGACCCGTTGCCGCACACCGGGTGCCACCTCGACGTCCTTCTCGACGACGTGCAGGGTCATCCGGTGCACAGTGGCGGCGGAGGCCGGTGCGAGAGATGCGTCGTACGGCGTCCACCCCGCTCCCGGCTGGCCGTGGACGTCCAAGCCGGTGCTCCCGGTGGCCGCACCGGGCATGGGCATCGATGACGAGCCGCCGTGCGCCGCGTGACCGTTCGAGCCAGCGGCCTTCGTGGTGCCGCCGGTGACCCGGACGTCGAGCGTCATACCGGCCGCGCGGTGACCGGGCACGGTGCACCAGCCCGACAGGTTCGCCTGCACCGCACCGAGATCGAGCGTGGCGCTCTCGCCCTGCGACAGCATCGGTGTCGACGGCCCGTTGGCGAAGGCGAGGTCGTGCCGCATGGCGTCGCGGTTGCTCACCACGAGCTTCAGCCGCGTTCCGGCCGGCACCTCGATCACGGCCGGCCGGATGTCCATGCCCACCATCGTCACGGCCACCTGCTGCACACCGGACGACGTCCCCACCCGCACGGCCGACGGTCCGGACGCCGGGGCCCCGCCCGACACGGCGATGAGCACCGGCACGAGGGTCATCACGACGCCCAGCGCCACACCGCCGACCGGGCCGCGCGCCGCCGTCGGCAGCACCGCCCCCGCGACGAGCACGACGAACGCCGCGACCGGCGCCAGCACGAGCACCCAGCCGACGAGCGTCACGGCCACCGGCAGGTCCGCGAGGGCCGCGACCACCAACACCACCGCGCCGACGTTCAGCGCCGCCACGCGCACGACCCAGCCGGGCGACAGCGCCGCGATGGTCTCGCGCACCTGCAGCGGGCCCCCGCCACGCATCACCGGCACGAGGTAGGTCAGCGCGCCCACGAGCACCTGCAGGACGAACCCCACCGCCAGGCCGGGCACCACGGCGTCCAGCCGCCCGAGGTAGGCCTCGAGGTCGCCCGAGGCGGCCAGCAGCGCGACGTCGGTGATGGCGCCGGCGGCCAGCCAGGCCACGGACGCCGCCAGCGACCACGCCGCCGGGTCACGCGGCGCCTTCTGCCGCCACGTCGCCACGAACGGCCGCAGCGCGAGGAGCACCCCGCCGACGTACGGCAGCATGCCCGCCGCGGCCACGAGCCGTTGCCCCGCCACGAGACCCGCCACCGCGACGGCGAGCCCAGACCCGGTGAGCCACAGGCTGCGCGTGGCATCGGCCATCACGCCGTCGACCATGCGGGTGCGCAAGACGGTGGGCCACAGCGTGAACAGCGTGCCCAGCACCGTGAGCGCCACCCAGCCGAACAGGTTCGCGTGCACGTGCGCGGCGTGCAGCTCGTCGTGCGCGCCCCCCAGCCCCCACGAGCCTCGGTGCGCCATGACTGTGAGCACGCCGAGCGTGATCCCGACGACGAGGGCACCCGCAGCGGTGAGGTAGTAGCCGACGGTGCGCGCGAACCGGCTCATCAGCGCGCGCTTCCAGACCACCGCGAGCGCCGTGGCGTGCGCCACGACCACGACGGTGAGCAGCGCCGCCGCACCGATGGTGAGCGCCGGGACGTCGGCCGAGACGCCGCACAGCACGCCCACCACGCCCACGTTCAGCGCGACGAGGCGGGCCGCCGACCACCGTCGCGACGCCGGTCGCGCGCGCAGCAGCGCGACGGCGAAGTGCTCGGTCCAGGTGACGATGGCGTTGGTGGCCGCGCCGAGCAGCAGCAGGTGCACGGCCAGCCACCGCGGCATCGGCAAGGCGGCATGGGCCACCACGGCGACGCAGGCCCCGACGACGTAGAGCAGCACGACCGCGTTGGCGCGCAGGTGCCAGGTGCGTCGGGCGTTCGGCGCCTCGGCCGGCGTGCGGGCCGGGCGGGTGGTGGTGGTCATGCGGCGGACTCCGTGAGTGAGCGCGGACCGACCGGTGACCGGCCCGGACGGCGGGCGGCGCCGACCGCGGACGCGGCGGCACCAATGATGAACGAAAGCAGCGCGACGACGCCGACGACGCCCCCGGCGATCCGCAGCGCCGCGACCCCAGCGAGGTCGGCGCCCACGACGCGCACGAGCAGGCCGGCGTGCAGCAGCACGAGAGGCCCGTAGTCGCGGCGGTGGTGCGGCAGCCGCACGCGCAGGACGGCGGGCAGGATCACCGGTGCGTGGCCGAGCACCATCGACATGGCGAAGCCGAGGAACACCGAGTGCACGACGGCGTCGTAGGCGCCGCCCTGCACGACCGGCCCGCGCACCAGCCACAGCACTCCCGCGGCCGTCATCCAGGCGTAGCCGGTGAGCAGGCAGACCGCCATGTAGCGGGTGAGCCCGGACGCCCGCACCGTGTGCCGGGCGACGTCGTGCCGCACCAGCCAGGCGGCGAGCGCCAGCAGGCCCAGGGCCAGCAGCCGCAGCCCGACCTCGGGTGAGGCGAGGGTCACGAGCGGGCCGAGCAGCAGCAGCGCCGTCCAGCCCAGCACGGCCGGGCGGTGGTCGTGCCCGAGCAGCGCCACGCGAGCCAGCTCCAGCCGCTCGCCCGCGATGGTGAGCACGACGAACACCGCGAGCCAGGGCACGAGCGCGGGCAGGTCGGCGCCGCGCAGCCAGACGACGGCCGCGGCCCACCAGGCGACGGCGCCGAGCGACTCGACCACCAGGTGCAGCGTGGGCTGGGTCTGCAGCATCACGACGTACGCGGCGACCAGCCAGGCGCCGGCCGCGGCGAAGACCAGGGCGCTCACCGACGTCGGCAGCCCGGCCACCACGGTGACGCCTCCCAGCCCGCTCAGCACCGGAGCGGCGTACCCCCACCAGCGGCGCAGCGCGACCGCCCGCTCGAGCGCGATGAGGGTGCCGAGGAACCCGAGCGTCATGAGCACGCCGTGGCCCGCGGCCGCGGTCGCCGGGCTCGGACTGCCCGCGCCGATCCTGGCCAGGCCACCAGCGAGGCCGGCCAGGAGCGAGAAGGCCCCGAGCGCCAGCACGGGCACCCGGCGGCCGGCGATGGTCATCGGGACGGCGGCGGGGTGGGCGTGCGCTCGAGCGTCGCGACGCACAGGTCGGGCTCGACGAGCGGCAGGAGCCGGGTGGCGGCGATCGGCGCGTCCAGCTGGGCGAGGGCGCCCTGCAGGATCCCGAGGTGGGCGCCGCACACGACGTCGGGGCTGGCCACGGCGAGGTCGCGGAACGGGCAGTGGTGCAGGTCGATGCGCGAGCCGTCCGCGCTGGCCTCGGGCCGGAAACCGCTGTCGGCCAGCAACTTCACGACCGCAGCGACCGCGTCGCGCTCGGACGTCGGACCCGTGGCGCCGCGGTCGGGAGCCGCCACACCCTCGACCTGTGGCGCCGCCCACGAGCGGCCGGCCGCGACGGCGTCGGCCGCCGGGTGTGCACTCGTGCTGGCGAGGTAGTGGGTGAGCACCTCTGCGAGCAGCCGGTAGTTGCTGCCGTCCTCGGGCGCGGCCGTGGCCTCGTAGACGGTGCGCGGGCGGCCGGGACCCGACGGCGGGAGGCTGCGCCGCACGGCGTACCCGCCGTCGACGAGCACCTCGAGGTGGCCGCGCACGGTGTTGACGTGCAGCCCGACGGCGGACGCCACCTCGTCGACGTCAAGGGCGGTGGCCCGCTCGCGGAGCACCTCGAGGACGGCGCTGCGGCTGGTGCTGGCGAGCACCTGGTGCGGGCTGCGGGGCCGGCGGTTCGTGGGCACACTTGCATTTTCCACGACCAGTGCCGTAAAAACAACTCAGCCCGTAAAAACAACTCAGGCCGTGAGAACCGCTCCGGCCCCACTCCCGAGGAGCCCACGGATGACCGTCACCGAAGCGACGCACGAGCACTCCCGGCAGGACGACGTCGTCGACGCGATCCGCCGCCACCACGAGCAGCTGGAGCAGGCGGTGGCCGCCGGCGCCCTCGGCGTCCGGGACGCCGCCGACCGCCTCGGTGACGTCGCACCGGCCCGCGACGCCCTGGTGCTGCTGCTGCTGCAGGAGGTGCTGCCGCACGCCGCCGCCGAGGAGAGCACGCTCTACGACGTCGCCGCGACCCTGCCGCGCACCGAGCTGCTCGTGCGCGCGATGGTGGCCGAGCACCGGCGGCTCGAGGGCCTGGTGAACGAGCTGGCCCGCGCCCGCACGTCCGGTGCCATGGCGGCGAGCGCCGGTGCGGTCCGCGCGCTGTTCGAGGCGCACCTGGCCAAGGAGAACGACGACCTCATCCCCGAGCTCGTGGCCCACGACGTCGACCTCGCGCGCCTGCTCGACGGCATGCACGAGATCCTCGGCGGCGGGCACGCCGAGTCGCCGGCTGAGAGCGCCGGCGGCTGCGGGTGCGGCGGGTGCGGGTGCGGCGGCGGAGCCGAGGCGGAGGCCGGGGTCGCCGTCGAGGGCGACCTCGACGTCCGGGCCATGCCGCCGGCCTTGCGCCACGAGCAGATCTTCGCCGCGGTGGCCGACCTGCAGCCCGGCGGGTCGTTCGTGCTGTGCAACGACCACGACCCCAAGCCGCTGCGCTACCAGCTCGACGCCGAGCGCCCCGGCCAGATCACGTGGGACTACCTCGAGGAGGGCCCGCAGGTCTGGCGGGTGCGCATCGGCCGCACGGCCTGAGCGCCGCCCGTCACCGGACGCCGGCCTCCGCGTCGAGGTAGGGACGCGGGTCGCCGGCGTCCAGGTCGGTGATCCCGGCGGTCGCGAGCGCTCCGAGCGCCAGCGTCCGCCGCACCGCACCGAAGCACAGCACGTGGCCGATGGTGCCGCCCATGGTGTGGGTCGTCGGCGGCCCGCAGGTCGTGTCGACGAAGGTGTCAGCCAGCCGGCCGAGCTCGATCGTCTCGGCGACCCACTCGCGGTAGTCGCGGCCGGCCACGGCATGGCGCGCGGCGAGGCCGGCCACCGAGTCGTCGCTGTCGTCCGGCCACCCCTCGCCCCGCAGCGCGTTCAGCCAGTGCTCCTCCTGGGTCACCAGGGCGCCGAGCAGCGAGCGCAGCGTCTGACCGTCGTCGTCGATCGTCTCCACCGACACCTCGATCGGCCGGTCGAGCACGGCGTCGTCGAGCCGGGCGGCCCGTTCGATGATCTGGGTCAGCAGGCCCACGTGGTGGTCGGTCATCTGGCGCAGGACGTCCATGTCGCTCTCCTGGTGCTCAGCGGGCAGCCGCAGGCCGCCCGGCGGTTGAAAGTGCACGTCGCTCGGGCACGGCAGCTCGAGGTCGCGGAACGTGCGCGGAGGACGACGGCGGACGGCGCTGGGCGGGCACCCGTAGTAGCGGGCGAAGGCCCGAGTGAACGCCTCGTGCGAGGAGTAGCCGGCGTCGACCGCGAGGTCGAGCACCGGCGTGCGCGTAGTGGCCAGCAGGTAGGCCGCCCGCTCCATGAGCAGCCGACGGCGCAACGCCCCCGGCGGCTCGCCCATCGCCGCGCTGACCAGGCGGTTGAAGTGGAACCGCGACAGGTACGCCCGGTCGGCGAGGTCGGCCGCGCTGGCGTCAGGGTCGGCCAGGGTCTCGGTGACCAGGTCGAGGATCCGCGCCATCACGTCCGTCGTCATGGGCACCAGCCTGGACCGGCTCGGCCGTGTCCCGCTTGATCGCGCTTGCGCGAGTCCTCAGGAGCCGAGCATCAGGACTCGAGCGCGGTCAGCCAGTCCAGCACCTCGTCGAGCGTCGCCGGCTGCGCCGGCTGCGCGGACGGCTCGGCGGTGGTGAGCGCGTCGGTGGGAGCGACCAGGACCTCGAGGCCGGGACGTCGCACCGGCAGGGGGCTCAGCTTCATGTCCCCATGGTGAGGCCGACGAACCCGGCTCGCCCCGCGTTCGCCGTCCAGGTCCCCCGCACCGCTCACGACTGTCGCGCACCGTCGCCCGTGGTCACGCACGGTGGTCGTGGGGCACGAGCTCCGACTCGACCATGACACTCGACCATGACACTCGACCATGACGCTCGACCATGACGCTCGACCATGGCTCCCACGACATTCGGTTTTGCCAGATCGGGATGGCCGTGCCGATATGGCAAACCGGGAAAACCCCGAGTGCCGTCCCGGGGCAGAAAACGGGAGGCGATCTGTCGGTGGTCGGACGTAGCGTGCTGGGGTGACGATGACGAGCGAGAACGACACCACGCTCGCCGGGTCCGCAGCAGGGGGGTCCTCGACGACGGCTGCCCAGGCGGTCCCGGCGCAGCGCCGCCTCGACTGGCGCCGGCTACGCAGCCGCGGCTCCACCGTGGCACTCACCGCTTCGGCCCTCGCGGGTCTCGGTCAGGCCATGGGCACGAAGGTGGCCGGGTGGCTGGCTGAGGGCCCGACGTTGCGCCTGGTGCTGCTGCTCGCCGCCTGCGTGGTGGGCGCGGCCCTGCTCGACACCCTCGGCCGCACGCTGTGGTCGGTGGCCGTCGACCGTGCGGAGGGGCGTCTGCGCGTCGACCTGCTCGACGCCGTGATGCACCAGCCGGTGTCCGAGCTCAGCGAGCAGGCGGTCGGCGAGGTGCTCGACCGCGTCGACGACGACACCCACGAGCTCGGCGCCCTGCTGCGCCAGAACGCCTGGGCCGTCATCCGGGTGCTGCTCGGCACGCTCCCGCTGCTGGTCGTCGCGGGCTGGACGTGGTGGCCCGCGTGGCTCCTGCTGCCCGTGACCGCCGGCAGCGTCACCGTCGCGATCCGGCCCCTGCTCGCGAAGATGTCCGCCGCGAAGATCGTCGAGGAGATGGCCTGGACCGACCACGCCGCGGCCATGGAGGAGGGCGTCGCCGCACGCGACGACCTGCGCACTGCGCTCGGGCAGTCCTACCTCGTGCGCCGGTGCGCCGAGCTGTCGGCCGCCGTCCACGCACGGTTCGCGGACGTCGTCCGCCTCGAGGCCAAGATCAGCCGCCGCGCGGGCGTCATCCTGCACGGCGTCCTCGCCGCGGTGGCCGTCATCGGCGTCTACCTCGTGCTGCACGGCGTCGAGTCGACGGCGACGCTCGTCACGCTGTTCCTCGTCACCACGACCTTCGTCGGCCAGGTCGACCAGGTGGCGCGGCACGTTCCCGACCTGCAGGGCGGCGTCGGCGCGCTGGTGCGCCTGCGCGGCCTGCTGGCGGCCGTGCCCGAGCCCACCGGCGGCGCTCCCGTCCCGGACGCCGTCCCCGAGGTCGAGCTGCGGCACCTGCACTTCGCGTACGCCGAGGGCACGTTCGCGCTGCAGGACGTCAACCTCACCGTGCCGGCAGGGTCGACCCTCGCGCTCGTGGGCCGCAGCGGCTCGGGCAAGTCGACG
The DNA here is from genome assembly GCA_051960055.1 of Angustibacter sp. Taxonomy (GTDB): domain Bacteria; phylum Actinomycetota; class Actinomycetes; order Actinomycetales; family Angustibacteraceae; genus Angustibacter. Next base: position 8,038 of record JBQCES010000058.1, read on the forward strand.
CTCGCGTCGCTGCTGTCGCGCGCGGTCGAGCCCGAACCCGGCACCGTGCTGCTCGACGGCGTTGACGTGCTCGACCTCGACCTGCAGGAGCTGCGCCGCGCCGTCGGCGTCGTCACCCAGCGCACCGAGATCCTCGCGGGCACCCTGGCCGAGAACATCGCGCTGTTCGCCGACCTGCCCCTCAGCCGTGTTCAGGCAGCCGTCGACGAGCTGGGCCTCAGTGACTGGGTCGCCGGCCTGCCCGACGGCCTCGAGACCATGCTCGGCCCGAGCGGCACCACGCTGTCGGCGGGCGAGGAGCAGCTCGTGGCCTTCGCGCGCCTGCTCGTGCGCGACGTCCACGTCGTGATCCTCGACGAGGCGACCGCCCGCATGGACCCCGTCACCGAGGCGCGCGTCGTCGCGGCGTCCCAGCGGCTGCTGGCCGGGCGCACCGGCATCCTGGTCGCCCACCGGCTGACCACGACGGCTCGGGCTGACCTCGTCGCGGTGATGGACGCCGGGCGCGTCGTGCAGTTCGGACGTCGGCCCGCGCTCGCCGAGGCCGACGGCCCGTTCCGTCGCCTGCTGCAGGCCGCCGAGGACGTGCCGGGCCCGCGCGCCGCCAGCGTCGTGCGCGACTCCACCGGCGTCGGGACGGCGCGCCGCTCGGGCGAGGCGCCGCCCGCACCCGAGGTGCCGGCCGGTCCCGGTCTGGTGCGCGGGATCTGGCACGCGCTGACCATCCACCCGTGGTGGGGGCTGCTCAGCGTCGCCCTGTTCCTCGTCTCCGCGCTGTGCGGGGCCTACGGCTCCATCACCGCGTGGTTCTGGGGCCACCTCGTCGTCGACCTGCAGCAGGGCGGCCGCCCGACGCTGCTGCTGGCGGCGATGGTCACGTCTCTGCTGATCGCGCCCCTGCTGCTGGCCGAGGCGATCGCCCGGTACCCGCGCTGGTGGGTGTCGGTCATGCTGCGCGCCCGCACCACTGTCCTGCTCGGCCAGACCACGCAGCGCCGGCTGCCGCGCACTCCACCCGGTGAGGTCGTCGCCCGCGCCATGGACGCCGATCGCTTCGCCCGCTACGGCGACCGCTGGGTCGACTTCGTCAACGGCCTGGCCATCGTCGTGGTCACCGCCGTCGCGGGGTCCAGCCTGCTGGCGGGTGCCGTGCTGCTCGGCGTCATGGTGTCGTCCGCGGCCGTCTCGGCGCTGGGGTCACCGGCCGCCGGGCGCTCGGCCGCCGAGGCGTCCGCCGCGCGGGCCAGGTTCGGCCGCTCGCTGGTCTCGGCGCTGGAGTCGATCCGCACCGTCAAGCTCGCCGCCGCGACCCCGGCCGTGCACGCCCACCTGCGCCGCGTCGACCACGGGCGCATCGACGCCGCGGTGCACGAGCACCGGATCCAGGCGATGCTCGCGGGCGTCCCGGTCGTGCTCGTGCAGCTGGGCGTCGTGGCCGCCTGGGCGGTGCACCTCGTCGGGGGTTGGGGCCTCGCTACCGCCCTGCTGGTCTCGGGTGCGGTCAACGGGTTCGACTGGTTCGGCCGGGTGGCCGGGGCGGTCATCACGGAGGCGCCCGGCACGCGGGCCTGGCAGCGCGCCGCCCAGCAGTTCGCCGGCGGGCGAGACCTGATGGAGCTGCCCGAGGGACTCGACCTGGTCACGGGTGCCTCACCGGCACCGGCCGAGCCGGTCGACGAGCGGCTCGAGCACCTGCGCCTGCGGGGGCTCACCGCCGTCCACGACGACGGCACCATCGGGGCCAGCGACGTCGACCTCGAGGTGCGGCGCGGCGAGCTCGTGCTGCTGCTCGGCCAGATCGGCTCGGGCAAGTCGAGCCTGCTGTCGTCGCTGGCCGGTCTGGTCACCTACCGCGGCGAGCTGCACTGGAACGGCGAGCCCGTCACCGACCCCGAGGCGTTCCTGCGCCCGGGCCGGGTCGCCCACGTGGCCCAGGTGCCCCGAGTGCTGTCGGGCACCTTCGCCGACAACATCCGGCTCGACCACGACCGCGACGTCGAGCGCTCGATCGCCGACGCCCGGCTCGGTCGCGACGTCGACGACGCCGGGGGCCCCGACTCGCTCGTCGGGCACCGCGGCGTGCGGCTCTCCGGCGGCCAGGTGCAGCGGCTGGCTCTGGCCCGCGCGCTGGCGGCCGACGCCGAGCTGCTGCTGGCTGACGACGTGTCGTCCGCGCTCGACGCCACCACCGAGGTCGAGCTGTGGGAGTCGTTGCGGCGCAGGGGAAGCACGGTCATCGGCGCCACCACCAAGCGGGCTGCGCTGGCCCGGGCCGACCGGGTCGTCGTCCTGGCCGAGGGTCAGGTGGCCGCCGTCGGGCCGTGGGGCGAGCTCGAGCCGAGCTGGGGGCATCTCGCGGGCTGACCCCGCCCGCGAGATGGCCCCCTCGGCCCGGCGACGTCAGTCGGCCAGGAAGCCCAGCAGGTCGGCGCGCGTCAGCACGCCCACGGGCTTGCCGTCGTCCACGACCATGACCGCGTCGGCGTGCTCGAGCTCGTGCCGGGCGGTGGCCACCGGCTCGCCGGCGCCCACGAGGGCGAACGCGGGGCTCATGTGCTGGCTGACCGGGTCGGACAGGTGCGCCTTGCCGGTGAACAGCCCGTCGAGCAGCTCCCGCTCGCTCACGCTGCCCGCGACCTCGCCGGCCATCACCGGAGGCTCCGCACCCACGACCGGCATCTGCGAGACGCCGTACTCGCGCAGGATCTGCACCGCGTCGCGCACCGTCTCGCTCGGGTGCGTGTGCACCAGCGCCGGCAGGTCACCGGCCTTGGCGTGCAGCACGTCGCCGACGGTCTTCTCGCCGTCCGCGCGCATGAAGCCGTACGACGACATCCACCCGTCGTTGAAGATCTTCGACAGGTAGCCGCGGCCGCTGTCGGGCAGCAGCACCACGACGACGTCGTCGGGGCCGAGCTCGCGCGCCACCTCGAGCGCGGCCACGACGGCCATACCGCACGAGCCGCCGACGAGCAGGCCCTCCTCGCGCGCCAGCCGTCGCGTCATCTCGAAGGAGTCGGCATCGCTCACCGCGACGATGCGGTCGGGCACCGCAGGGTCGTAGGCGGTGGGCCAGAAGTCCTCACCCACGCCCTCGACGAGGTAGGGGCGACCCGTGCCGCCGGAGTACACCGAGCCCTCGGGGTCGGCGCCGACGACCACGACCGGGCCGCCGTCGCGGTCGGCCGAGACGTCCTTGAGGTAGCGGCCGGTGCCGGTGATCGTGCCGCCGGTGCCCACGCCGGCCACGAAGTGCGTGACCTTGCCGTCGGTGTCGGCCCAGATCTCCGGACCCGTGCTGGCGTAGTGGCTCGCCGGACCCTCGGGGTTGGAGTACTGGTCGGGCTTCCAGGCGCCCTCGACCTCACGCACCAGGCGGTCGCTCACCGAGTAGTAGCTGTCGGGGTGGTCAGGCGCGACGGCGGTGGGGCACACCACGACGTCGGCGCCGTACGCCTTGAGGACGTTGCGCTTGTCCTCGCTCACCTTGTCGGGGCACACGAAGATGCAGTGGTAGCCCTTGCGCTGGGCGATGAGCGCCAGGCCCACGCCGGTGTTGCCGCTGGTCGGCTCGACGATGGTGCCGCCCGGCTTGAGGGCGCCGGACGCCTCGGCCGCCTCCACCATGCGCAGCGCGATGCGGTCCTTCACGCTCCCGCCCGGGTTCAGGTACTCGACCTTGGCGAGCACCGTGGCGGTGATCCCCTCGGTGACCGAGTTCAGCTTGACGAGGGGCGTGTTGCCCACGAGGTCGGCGATGTGCTCTGCGTACTTCACCGGGCCATCTTCCCAGATCCCCGTAGGCTCAGCGCGTGGCCACCGCACCTGCGATCGAGCTCGCGCCGAACGTCTGGCGCCTGCCCCTGCTCTCCAGCTTCGTCAACGGGTACGCCCTGCGCGACGACGACGGCCAGGTCACGCTCGTCGACTGCGGGGTGAAGAAGTCCCCGGCCAAGATCAGCGCGGCGCTCGACCACCTCGCCATCGCGCCCGAGCAGGTGACCCGGATCCTGCTGACGCACGCGCACTCCGACCACGCGGGCGGTGCGGCCGAGATGGTGCGGCGCACGCAGGCCGACGCCGTCTCCATCCACCGCGACGACGCGACGTCGGCCCGCACCGGCATCGCGCCCCCGCCCGACGCCTCGCTGCGGCTCGGCCGGCTGCTGCGGCGCGTGCAGCGCAGTGGCAAGCCGGCGTTCGAGCCGGTGCCCGTCGGCGACGAGCTGGGCGACGGTGACGTGCTACCGGTCGCCGGCGGCCTGCGCGTCGTGCACACGCCGGGCCACTCCCCCGGTCACGTGTCGCTGCTGCACGAGCCGACCGGCGTCCTGGTCGTCGGCGACGCGCTGTTCAACTGGCGCGGCATCGGCTGGTCGGTGCCCTTCTTCTGCAGCGACTTCCGGCTCAGCCAGCGCACCGCCCAGCGGTTCACCGAGCTCGACTTCTCGGTGGCGGCGTTCATGCACGGCCCGCACGTGAGCCAGGGCGCCGAGCGGTACGTCGGCGAGTTCCTCGCCCGCTACACCGAGCGCTGAGGACGCCGCGCCGCTGCCGCCGTCCCCGGGTACCGTGGCGATGAAGATCACGGTCGGGGAGGGATGCTCATGGGCCGCGCCCGTCGCGCCCGCAAGGTGGCTGCCGCGGCGGCCTTCGGAGGGGGTGGCGTCACCGCGCTCGGCGCCCTCGGCGTCGGGGTGATGGCGCTGGAGATGAAGCTCGCCCGGCGCACCATCGGCACGCCGTTCGGCGCCGCCGGGCCCGAGGCCGACGGCGTCTACGGCGCGGGAGCCGGCGAGCCGATCGAGCTCGCGGTGCTGGGTGACTCCTCGGCCGCCGGGCTCGGGGCCGACCTGCCCGAGCACACGCCGGGTGCGGTGGTCGCGCGCGGGCTGGCGGCGGTGTCGGGTCGGGCGGTGCGGCTCACCAACGTGGCCGTGGTCGGAGCGATCTCGGCCGACTTGGCCGGCCAGCTCGACCGGCTGCTCGACGAGGTGCGGCCCGGCGTCGTGCCCGACGCCGTCATCATCATGGTCGGGGCGAACGACGTCACGCACCGGGTGCGGCCGGCCGTCGCCGTCCGGCACCTCGCGCAGACCGTGGAGCGGCTCCGGGAACTCGGCTGCCAGGTGGTCGTCGGCACGTGCCCCGACCTCGGCACCATCGAGCCGGTGCCCCAGCCGCTGCGGCTCATCGCGCGCCGGCTCAGCCGAGACCTCGCCGCCGCCCAGACCGTGGGCGCCGTCGAGGCGGGGGCGCGCACCGTGTCGCTGGGCGACCTGCTGGGTGAGGAGTTCCGGCGAGTGCCGGCCGAGATGTTCAGCGCCGACCGGTTCCACCCGTCGTCCGCCGGGTACGCCGCGGCGGCGCGGGCCATGCTGCCGTCGGTGGCGGCTGCCCTCGGCTACTGGCCGGACGGCGGAGCCGAGCGCCTGCCCGACGCGCGCCGCGGTGAGGGCATCGGGCCCATCACCATCGCGGCCGTGGCCTCGGCAGCCGACCCGGGCACGGAGGTCAGCGCCACCGAGGTGGCCGGCCAGCCGCGCGGGCCGCGCGGGCGCTGGGCCGTGCTGCTGCGCCGGCGTCAGGAGCCACCGCCCGAGAACGGCGAGCAAGCCGGCGAGGCGGCGGACGAGACGCAGGTCACGGCGACCGCCTCCCCTACCGCCGAGTAGCATCGGCGGCGGCAAAGCACCCGAACCGACAGGAGCCCGTCATGACCGAGGCCGTCATCGTCTCGACCGCCCGCAGCCCGATCGGGCGTGCGTTCAAGGGCTCCCTGAAGGACGTCCGGCCCGACGACCTGGCCACCACGATCGTGCGCGCGGCGCTCGACAAGGTGCCGGGCCTCGACGCGTCGCACATCGACGACCTCTACCTCGGCTGCGCCGAGCCGTCGGGTGAGCAGGGCTTCAACATGTCGCGCGTCGTCGCCGTGCTCGCCGGGCTCGACGACGTGCCCGGTGCGACGGTCAACCGCTACTGCGCGTCCAGCGTGCAGACCACCCGCATGGCGTTCCACGCCATCAAGGCCGGCGAGGGCGACGTCTTCGTCTCGGCCGGCGTCGAGTGCGTCAGCCGCTACCGAAACTTCAAGGGCGCCGGCGAGGGCGAGGAGGGGCTGCAGAACCCCCGCTTCGACCAGGCCCAGGCCCGCATGGCCGAGATGGCCCGCACGAACGCGACGTGGAGCGACCCGCGCGAGCAGGGCCAGCTGCCCGACATCTACCTGTCGATGGGCCAGACCGCCGAGAACGTCGCGACCTTCCGGGGCGTCAGCCGCGCCGAGCAGGACGCCTGGGGCGTCGAGAGCCAGAACCGCGCCGAGAAGG
>JBQCES010000059.1:0-3785 GCA_051960055.1 Angustibacter sp.
GTGTCCCAGCCGACGAGGTCACCCAACACGTCCGCGAACCGCCCACCGGGCAGCCGGCGCCGGACGACGACCCGCTGGCCCACGCAGTCGGGGCCGAGGCGCGGGCCGAGTCGTGCCGACACGAGTTGCCCTCCCAGTGCACGTGAGCCGGTGGTGTCCGCGATACTAGGCGCAGAACTGGTCGAGTCATCGCGCCAGCAGACCCAGGCGGCCCGAGGGCCGTCCGCACGAGGAGGACCGCACGTGACGTACGTCATCGCCCAGCCCTGCGTCGACGTCAAGGACAAGGCCTGCATCGAGGAGTGTCCTGTCGACTGCATCTACGAGGGCGAGCGGTCGCTGTACATCCACCCCGACGAGTGCGTCGACTGCGGGGCGTGCGAGCCGGTCTGCCCGGTGGAGGCCATCTACTACGAGGACGACGTCCCCGAGCAGTGGAAGGACTACTACACCGCCAACGTGGAGTTCTTCGACGACCTCGGCTCGCCCGGCGGTGCCGCCAAGCTCGGCATGATCCCGAAGGACCACCCGATCGTGGCCGCCCTGCCCCCGCAGGCGACGCCCGAGGGGTGAGGCTCCCCGACTTCCCCTGGGACTCCCTGGCGGGCGCAGCGGCGCTCGCCAGGGAGCACCCGGACGGCATCGTCGACCTGTCGGTGGGCACGCCCGTCGACCCCACGCCCGACGTCGTCCAGCAGGCACTGCGGGAGGCGTCCGACGCCCCGGGCTACCCGCAGACCTGGGGCACCGCCGACCTGCGTGAGACGGTCGCCCGCTGGTACGCCCGGCGGCGCGGCGTGCCTGACCTCGACCCCGACGGCGTGCTGCCGACCATCGGCTCCAAGGAGCTGGTCGCCTGGCTGCCGACGCTGCTCGGGCTCGGCGCGGGCGACGTGGTGGCGCACCCGCAGATCGCCTACCCCACCTACGACGTGGGCGCCCGGATCGCTGGTGCCACACCGCTTCCGGCCGACGGCACGGCCCAGCTGGGGCCGGCGCGCGTGTCGCTGCTGTGGCTCAACACGCCGTCGAACCCGACCGGCCGGGTGCTCGGCAAGCCCCACCTGGCCAAGGTCGTGGCGTGGGCCCGCGCGCGCGGCGTCGTCGTCGCGAGCGACGAGTGCTACGCCGAGCTGGGCTGGGACGGCGAGTGGGCCGACCAGCCGGTGCCGAGCATCCTCGACCCCGAGGTGTGCGGCGGCTCGCACGAGGGCCTGCTCAGCGTGTACTCGCTGTCGAAGCAGTCGAACCTCGCCGGCTACCGGGCCGCGTTCGTTGCCGGCGACCCGGCCCTGGTGCAGCGCCTGCTCGCGGTGCGCAAGCACGCCGGCATGATCGTTCCCTGGCCGGTGCAGCGGGCCATGCGGGCCGCGCTCGACGACGACGCCCACGTGGCGGAGCAGAAGGAGCGCTACCGGCGCCGCCGCGACGTCCTGGCCCCCGCGCTGCGCGAGGCGGGCTTCGCCATCGACCACTCCGAGGCCGGCCTGTACCTGTGGGCCACCGCCGACGAGCCGGCGCTCAACAGCGTCGACCGGCTCGCGCGAGCAGGCATCCTGGTGGCTCCTGGCACGTTCTACGGGGCTGGTGGCGCACGTCACGTCCGTGTGGCCCTGACGGCGTCCGACGAGCGGATCACCGCTGCGGCGCAACGACTTCGCGGCGGAGCGGTCTCGACGTCCGGTTAGGCCGCACGACCCCTTGCGGTCGCCACCGCCACACCCTGGATTGGTGGACCCCCGCTACTGCCCGGTAGCGTCCGGGGTGAATTGTGTGCAGGGCGGCAGGGACGAAGGAGCGAACACGACATGGCTGATGACGCGACTCTCAAGCACGCCGGTGGCGAGCTGAACCTCCCCGGGGAGGCGGCGACGGACGGCGAGGACGCGTACAACATCTCCCAGCTGCTGAAGCAGACCGGCCACGTCACCCTCGACCCCGGCTTCGTCAACACCGCGGCCTGCCGGTCGGCCATCACGTACATCGACGGTGACCAGGGCATCCTGCGCTACCGCGGGTACCCGATCGAGCAGCTGGCCGAGCAGTCGACGTTCCTCGAGACCACGTACCTGCTGATCTACGGCGAGCTGCCCACGACCGCCGAGCTGGAGGAGTTCGACCAGCGCATCCGCCGGCACACCCTGCTGCACGAGGAGCTCAAGCGGTTCTTCGAGGGCTTCCCGCGCGATGCGCACCCCATGCCGGTGCTGTCGTCGGCCGTCTCCGCGCTGTCGACCTTCTACCAGGACAGCCTCAACCCCTTCGACCCCGAGCACGTCGAGATCTCGACGGTGCGCCTGCTCGCGAAGCTGCCGACCATCGCGGCGTACGCGTACAAGAAGAGCGTCGGCCAGCCGATGCTCTACCCCGACAACTCGCTCGGCCTGGTCGACAACTTCCTGCGCATGACGTTCGGCTTCCCGGCCGAGCCCTACGAGGTCGACCCGGTGCTCAGCAAGGCGCTCGACCAGCTGTTCATCCTGCACGCCGACCACGAGCAGAACTGCTCGACGTCGACGGTGCGCCTCGTGGGCTCGAGCCAGGCCAACCTGTTCGCCTCGGTGTCGGCCGGCATCAACGCGCTGTTCGGCCCGCTGCACGGCGGCGCCAACCAGGCGGTGCTCGAGATGCTCGAGGGCATCCGCGACAGCGACGACGACGTCGACGGCTTCATGACGAAGGTCAAGAACAAGGAGGCGGGCGTCCGCCTCATGGGCTTCGGCCACCGCGTCTACAAGAACTACGACCCGCGCGCGGCGATCATCAAGAAGACCGCCGACCAGGTGCTGCAGCAGCTCGCGGGCGGCGACGAGCTGCTCGAGATCGCCCTGCGGCTCGAGGAGATCGCGCTCAAGGACGACTACTTCGTCGAGCGCAAGCTCTACCCGAACGTCGACTTCTACACCGGCCTGATCTACAAGGCGATGGGCTTCCCGACGCGGATGTTCACGGTGCTGTTCGCGCTCGGCCGGCTGCCGGGGTGGATCGCCCAGTGGCGCGAGATGATCAGCGACTCCGAGACCAAGATCGGCCGCCCGCGCCAGCTGTACGTCGGCGAGACCGAGCGCTCCTACAAGCCCGTCGACGCCCGCTGAGCCCGCGATGACCGCGCCGTCCGGAGCCCAGCACGAGATCGTCCACGGCGACCTGCGGGCGGTGGTGGTCGAGGTCGGCGGCGGTCTGCGAGGCTTCTGGGACGGCGACCGTGAGGTGCTGCAGTCGTACCCGCTCGGCGACATGTGCGACGGCGCGCACGGCCAGCCCCTCGTGCCGTGGCCCAACCGGCTGGCCGACGGGCAGTACGCGTTCGACGGGTCGACGTACCAGTGCGCGCTCACCGAGCCGGACAAGCACAACGCGATCCACGGCTTCGGCCTGTGGCGCAGCTGGCACGCGGTGCAGCGCGACGCCTCGGCGGTCACCATGGAGCTGCGCATCAAGCCGCTGCAGGGCTACCCCTTCGACCTGGCTGTGCGGGTCGACTACCGCCTCGACGACGACGGCCTGCGGGTCACCACCACCGCGCAGAACCTCGGGACGGCGACCTGCCCGGTCGGCATCGGCCAGCACCCGTACCTCTCGCCCGGCGCCGACGTCCTCGTCGACGAGTGCGAGCTGCGGGTCGACGGCGCGACGCGGGTGGTCACGGACGACGAGCGCCAGCTGCCCACCGGCACCGAGCAGGTCGAGGGCACCGACTTCGACTTCCGCACCCCCCGCCGGCTCGGCGACCTCGAGGTCGACTACGCCTTCGAGGACCTCGCCCGCGACGCCGACGGCCGTGC
>JBQCES010000060.1:0-11093 GCA_051960055.1 Angustibacter sp.
CGGCGCGTGGGCGATCGCGGCGCAGGCGGCGGCCTGGGTCAGCGCGGACAGGTGGTACGGCAGCCGCACCAGCCGGAGGGCGTCCGCCACGGCGGGGTCCGCGGCGAGGTAGCCCAGGCGGGCGCCCGCGAAGGCGAAGGCCTTGCTCATGGTGCGGGTGACCACCAGCCGCTGACGCCCGGGCAGCAGGGTCAGGGCGCTCGGCGTGCCCTCGCGCGCGAACTCGGCGTACGCCTCGTCGACGACGACCATCGCGTGGTCGGACGCGTCGTACGCCGCGCGGACGACGTCGAGCGGCAGCGCCGTGCCGGTCGGGTTGTTCGGCGAGCAGAGGAACACCACGTCGGGGTCGGTGTCGCGCACCTGCCGCGCGACGTCGTCGGCGTCGAGGTCGAAGTCGCCGGAGGCCGCACCACGCCGGCCGTCGACCCACGCGGTCGACGTCGTGGCCGTGATGATCGGGTGCATCGAGTACGCCGGCGTGAACCCGAGCGCGGTGCGGCCCGGGCCGCCGAACGCCTGCAGCACCTGCAGCAGCACCTCGTTCGACCCGTTGGCCGCCCACAGCTGCTCGGGCGCGAGGTCGTGGCCGAGGTCGCGGGCGAGCTCCTCGCGCAGCACCGTGAACTCGCGGTCGGGGTAGCGGTTGAGGTGGCGCACCTCGCGCGCGACCGCCTCCACCACGGCCAGGGCCACCGGCTCGGGCAGGTCGTACGAGCTCTCGTTGGTGTTCAGCCGCAGGGCGACGTCGAGCTGCGGGGCGCCGTACGGCACCGCACCTCGCAGGTCGTCGCGCAGCGGCAGCGCGTCGAGGCTCATGCGTCGCGCAGGCGCACCCGGACGGCGTCGCCGTGACCGGGCAGGTCCTCGGCGTCGGCGAGCGCGACGACGTGGTCGGCCACCTCGGCCAGGGCAGCGCGGTCGTACTCGACCACGTGGATGCCGCGCAGGAACGACTGCACCGACAGCCCGCTGGAGTGCCGGGCGCAGCCGCCAGTGGGCAGCACGTGGTTGGACCCGGCGCAGTAGTCACCGAGCGAGACGGGCGCGAAGGCTCCGACGAAGACGGCGCCGGCGTTGCGCACGCGCGCCGCGACCTCCGCGGCGTCGCGGGTCTGGATCTCCAGGTGCTCGGCGGCGTAGGCGTCGACGACGGCCAGCCCGGCGTCGAGGTCGTCGACGAGCACGATGCCCGACTGCGAACCGCTCAGCGCCTCGCGCACGCGCTCGGTGTGCTTGGTGGCCGCGACCTGCTGCTCGAGCTCGGCCTCGACCGCCTCGGCGAGCGCAGCGTCGGGGGTGACGAGCACGGACGCGGCGAGCGGGTCGTGCTCAGCCTGGCTGATCAGGTCGGCGGCGACGTGCACCGGGTCGGCGGTGTCGTCGGCCAGCACCGCGATCTCGGTGGGACCGGCCTCGGAGTCGATGCCGATCACGCCCTTGAGCAGCCGCTTGGCCGCCACGACGTAGATGTTGCCCGGACCGGTGACGAGGTCGACGGGCTCGCACAGCACCTCGCCGTCCGGACCGCCGTCAGGGCCGTTCTCCTTGGCGCCGTAGGCGAACATCGCGATCGCCTGGGCTCCGCCGACGGCGTAGACCTCGTCGATGCCCAGCAGCGCGCAGGCCGCCAGCACCGTGGGGTGCGGTAGGCCCGCGAACCGCTCGGGGTTGTCGCGCTGGGGCGGGCTGGCGAGCGCGATCGACGGCACACCGGCCTCCTGCGCCGGCACGGCGTTCATCACGACGCTGCTGGCGAGCACGGCGAGCCCGCCGGGGGCGTACAGGCCCACGCGACCGACCGGCACCCAGCGCTCGGTGACCCGGCCACCGGGCACCACCTGCGTGACGACGTCGACGCGGCGCTGGTCGCGGTGCACCCGGCGGGCGCGCTCGATCGACTCCTCCAGCGCAGCCCGGACCGCGGGGTCGAGCTCGTCGAGCGCGGCCTGCAGCGCCTGCGCGGGCACGCGCAGCTGCTCGGGGCGCACGCCGTCGAACCGCTCACCCAGGTCGCGCAGGGCCTGGGCCCCGCCATGTCGCACCTGCTCGCAGATCGGTCGCACGACGTCGACAGCGGCCTCGACGTCGAACCCGGCCCGGGGCATCACCTGGCGCAGCGTCGCGGCGTCGAGCCGGCGTCCGCGCAGGTCGGTTCGTGCGATCACCCGTCCAGTCTAGGTCAGTGGCCCGACCGCTCTGGCGCGTGCTCCGGCTGGCAAGACACCACGCCCGGGCCGGTACGGTCGCCAGGTGACCTCGAGCGCGCTGCACGCCGCGGCGATCGTCGACATCAGCACCGGTGCGACGCGCTGGGCGCTGGTGGCCGTCGTGGTCACGAGCACGGCGGTCGCGGCGGTGGTGAACGTCGTCGGCTCGCTCGGGCAGGCCGCTGCCGTGCTGCGCGCTGCGGGGCGCGCGCTGGTGCAGCTGCTCGTCGTGGCGTTGGTGATCGCCGCGGTGCTCGACTCCCTGCCGCTCACCCTGGCGTTCCTGCTGCTCATGGTGGGCGTGGCCGGGGGGACGGCCGCGCGCCGGCTGACCCGTGACCGGTCGGGGCTGTGGGCGGTGCTGGCAGTGGTGGCCGGCGCGATACCGGCGATCGGGCTCACCGTGGCCACCGGGCTCGTGCCGCCCCAGGGCGTGGCCCTCGTGCCGATCGGGGGCATCCTCATCGGCGGCGCGATGACCGCGACGGTGCTCGCCGGCCGGCGGTGCCTGGACGCGCTGGCTCGGCGGCACGGCGAGTACGAGGCCGCGCTCTCGATCGGCCTGGGGTCGCGCGACGCCGCCCTGCTGGTCGCCCGCGACGACGCCGCGCTGGCGCTCGTGCCGGGGCTCGACCAGACGCGCACGGTCGGTCTGGTCACGTTGCCGGGTGCGTTCGTCGGCATGCTCCTCGGCGGGGCGACGCCGATGGCGGCGGCTGCCGTCCAGCTCGTGGTGCTGGTGGCGCTGCTGATGGTGCAGTCGGTGGCCGTGCTCGTCGTGGTGGAGCTCGTGGCGCGCGGACGGCTGCGCGAGGGGCAGCGCACGCACTGAGGCGAGGGCGGCCCCGGGTCCTCAGCGGTCGGGACTGCTGAACAGCGCGCCGAGGCAACGGGTGACGGCGAACAGCAGCGGCCCGACGAGCAGCACCGACGTGGTGCGTAGCTCGAGCGGGGTCGTGGGGTGCGTGGCGCCGGCGGCGACCTGGCTGGCGAGCGACGCCGGACCGAGCCACTCGCCCACCTGCCAGGCCACGATCCCGACGGCGAACACCGCGACCAGCGCCAGCACCGCGCGTCCGGCCTGCGGCTCGCGGGCGCGGGCCGACTGCACGGTGGCCACCGCGACGCCGAGCAGCGCCAGCAGGATCGCCAGCCAGCCGTCCTGCGCCACCCGCAGCTCGGTGTGGCCGGTGAGGTAGACACCGCCCCCGACGACGTCGGCGCGGGCCAGCGGTGCGAGCAACCGCCACGCCACGCCGAGCACCACCGCGAGCACGAGGGCACCGGCGACGGGCAGGAGGGCGCGCACCGCGCGGCGCTCGCGCCTCCTGCCCGAGCCGGCCTCGATCACTTGGTGGTCAGCCGCGCGTCGTAGGAGAGCCGGTCGCCGTCCTGGGTGACGCTGAGCCCGAACGAGCGCAGCGGCTTCAGCTGCTCGCGCTCGGTGGCGTTCAACTCGGCCTGGTCACCGACCTGCGCCAGCGCCGAGGCGACGTCGACGTACAGCACGGCCTGGGCGTCCTTGGCCCGCGGCACCGCGGCCCTGAAGGCCGGGGTGGCACCGAGGCCGTGGTCCTTCGCGACCGCGTCGGCGTAGGCCTGGGTGGTCGCGATGATCGAGTCCGAGCCGGACTGCGCGCGCGCCAGCGTCAGGCCCGCACCGCCCTGCACGGCGTGGACGATCTTGTCGAGCGCGCCCCGGTCGCCGCTGAACCGCGCGGCCACCTGCGGCGCGCCGTCCTGCGTGCCGCCGTAGACGATCGCCAGCCGGTCGCCGATCGCCTTCGTGACGTCGCCCGGCACGCTGATGCCGAACTGCTGCTGCAGCTGCTGGGTGACGGCGTCCAGCTGCTCGACGCCGTTCATGGTCTCGGCCGTCTTGCGCACCTGCGTGTAGGCGTAGTCGACGAGCCGGTCGGCGCCGCTGAACCCGTAGACGGCCACCGAGCTCGCGGGCAGGTCGTCGACGCCGGCCGAGCCGGTGAGCTTCGGCAGCTGGGTGCCGGTGGCGTGTCCGGTGAGCTCCAGGGTCGGGCCGTCGAAGCGCAGCGCGAACGCGGTGCGGCCGGAGAGCTTCGCGCTCGACAGGGCCGCGCTCATCTGGGCGCCCGAGGTCGGGATGGCCTCCTGCAGCTTGCCGAGGTCGAACCACCCGCGAGCGACCCCGCGCTCACCGAGCGCGTCGACGTCGGCGGTGTAGTCCTTGGCCTGCGACAGCGGCTTGTCGGCGGCGTCCTTGACGGCCTTCGACACCACCGCCGCGTCGTCCGAGCAGACCGCCCAGCCGTCCGGGAACTCGCACTTGGCCTGGCCCTCGCTGACCTTGGCGATGCCCGCCTTGGCCTTGCCGGAGTCGGTGACGGCCAGCACCACGAGCGCCTCGGGGTCGTCGCCGTCGGCCGTGGGGGGCAGCACGGCGAAGCCGGCCCGGTCACCCAGCCAGGGGGCGACGTCGGACGACCAGTCGCCCTTGATCTGGCCGTCCTTCTTGAGGGCCTCGAACAGCGCCTTGCGCACGTCGTCGTCGGAGCCGATGGCCTTGCGGGCGTCGGGGAACTTGCGGGCGAAGCGCAGGAAGTCGACCTTCTGGCCCGCCGAGGGGTCCAGGTCGACGGCGACGAAGCCGACCGCCGAGGCCGGCACCGCCTCGTCAGGCTGGGCGCCGCCGCCGCCGAGCTTGCTGGCGGCCAGGGCGGCGCCGCCCCCCACGAGCGCGACGGCGAGGACGCCGGCGCCGATGATCAGGCCGCGGCCGCGGCCGCGGGCGGGCGCGGCCGGCTCGGTGGACAGGACGTCGGCGCCGGCCAGGTGCTGGTCTGGCTGGTCGCTCGGAGGCTGGGTCATGGTCGGTTTCCCCCCTGCTGGGACGCGCCGGAGTCACTCCGGGCGGTGTTCGGTACGGGTCTGGGGCCGAGCAGCGCTCGGCGGGCGGCCGTGACGGCCATCCCGAGTCTAGGTCGTCAGACCGACACCCGGACTCAAGGCCGACGGCGCGGCGAGAGCCCTCACCCCACGAGGCAGGACGGCCCGAGCAGCGCCTTCAGCTCGCCGAACAGCGCCGGACCGGCGGTCACGCGCAGCCGGTCGTCGAGCCGCATCACGGTGGATCGGCCCGACTGCGTGAGCCGCAGGTGCACCTCCGTGACCCCGGGGTGGGTCGCCAGGACGTCCTTCAGCCGCTCGGCCACGGGCGGGGTGCAGCGCACGAGGGGCATCGCGATCACCACCGGCCCGCGCGGGCCCTCGGAGATGTCGGGGATCGTGAGCTCGGAGGCGTAGAGGGTCGGCACGTCGTCGCGCCGGTTGAGCCGGCCGCGCACGACGACCACGAGGTCCTCGGCCAGCATGGTCGACACGGTCTGGTAGGCCTGCGGGAAGAACAGCGCCTCGATGGCGCCGTCGAGGTCCTCGATCGTCGCGATGGCCCACGGGTTGCCCGCCTTGGTCATCTTGCGCTGCAGGCCGCTGATCATGCCCGCGATGGTGACCGTGGTGCCGTCCGGCCGGGACTCGTCGGCCAGCAGCGAGGCGATGGAGCAGTCGGCCGAGCTGGTGAGGATGTGCTCGATGCCGAACAGCGGGTGGTCGCTGACGTACAGGCCCAGCATCTCGCGCTCGAACCGGAGCTTGTCGCGCTTGTCCCACTCGGTCATCGGGATGGCCGGCAGCACCGCCAGGTCGATCGGCGCCTCGTCGCCGAAGCCCGCGAACAGCGACTCCTGACCCTGGGCCTGCTTGCGCTTCTCGTCGACCAGCGACTCGACGTAGACCTCGTGCACCCGCACCAGCCCGGCGCGGCTGTGCCCCAGTGAGTCGAAGGCACCCGCCTTGGCGAGCGACTCGATGGTGCGCTTGTTGCACACGACCGCCGGGACCTTGCGCAGGAAGTCCTCGAAGGACGTGAACGACCCCTGGCTCTCGCGCGTGGCCACGATCGCCTCGACGACGTTGGTGCCGACGTTGCGGATCGCCGCGAGCCCGAAGCGGATGTCGGTGCCGACGGCAGCGAAGTTCGCGATCGACTCGTTGACGTCGGGCGGCAGCACCTTGATGCCCATGCGCCGGCACTCGTTGAGGTACAGCGCCGACTTGTCCTTGTCGTCGCGCACGCTGGTGAGCAGCGCCGCCATGTACTCGGCCGGGTAGTTGGCCTTGAGGTAGGCGGTCCAGTACGACACCAGGCCGTACGCCGCAGTGTGCGCCTTGTTGAACGCGTAGTCGGAGAAGGGGACGAGGATGTCCCACAGCGTCTTGATCGCCGCGTCGCTGTAGCCGTTCGTCTTCATGCCCTCGCTGAACGGCACGAACTCGGCGTCGAGGACCTCCTTCTTCTTCTTGCCCATCGCCCGCCGCAGCAGGTCGGCCTTGCCGAGGCTGTACCCGGCGACCTTCTGCGCGATCTGCTGCACCTGCTCCTGGTAGACGATGAGGCCCTGGGTCATCGACAGGATCGGGTCGAGCGGCTCCGCGAGCTCGGGGTGAATCGGCGTGATCTCCTGCTTGCCGGTCTTGCGCAGGGCGTAGTTGGTGTGCGAGTTCGCGCCCATCGGGCCCGGACGGTAGAGCGCGAGGGCGGCGGAGATGTCCTCGAAGTTGTCCGGCTGCATCTGGCGCAGCAGGGTGCGCATGCCGCCGCCGTCCAGCTGGAAGACGCCCAGGGTGTCGCCGCGGGCGAGCAGGTCGAACGTCGCGGGGTCGGTCATGTCCTTCGACAGCGCGTCCAGGTCGAGCTCGACGCCCCGGTTGAGCTTCACGTTGGCGACCGCGTCGTCGAGGATCGTGAGGTTGCGCAGGCCCAGGAAGTCCATCTTGACCAGGCCGAGCGTCTCGCAGCTCGGGTAGTCGAACTGCGTGATGATCTGGCCGTCCTGCTCGCGGCGCATGATCGGGATGAGGTCGAGCAGCGGCTCGCTCGACATGATGACGCCGGCCGCGTGCACCCCCCACTGGCGCTTCAGGCCCTCGAGGCCGAGCGCGGTCTTCACGACCTCGCGCGCGTCGGGGTCGGCGTCGTGCAGCGCGCGGAACTCGGCGGCCTCGGCGTACCGCTTGTGCTGGGGGTCGAAGATGCCGGTGAGCGGGATGTCCTTGCCCATCACCGCTGCGGGCATGGCCTTGGTGAGCTTCTCCCCCATCGCGAAGGGGAAGCCCATGACGCGGGAGGCGTCCTTGAGGGCCTGCTTGGCCTTGATGGTGCCGTAGGTGACGATCTGCGCGACCCGCTCCTCGCCGTACTTCTCGGTGACGTAGCGGATCACCTCGCCGCGCCGACGCTCGTCGAAGTCGACGTCGAAGTCGGGCATCGAGGGGCGCTCGGGGTTGAGGAAGCGCTCGAACATCAGACCGTGCGGGACGGGGTCGAGGTCGGTGATGCCCATCGCGTAGGCGGCCATCGAGCCGGCGCCCGAGCCACGGCCCGGACCGACCCGGATGCCGTTGCGCTTGGCCCAGTTGATGAAGTCGGCGACGACCAGGAAGTAGCCCGGGTAGCCCTTGCCGATGATGACCTCGGCTTCGTACGCCGCCTGCTGGCGCGCGTAGTCGGGCACGCCGTCGGGGAACCGGCGGTGCAGGCCGGCCTCGACCTCCTTGACGAACCACGACGTCTCGTCCTCACCCTCGGGGCAGGGGAAGCGGGGCATGTAGCGCCCCTCCCCCTCGGAGAAGGTGACCTCGCAGCGCTCCGCGATGAGGAGGGTGTTGTCGCAGGCCTCGGGCAGCTCGCGCCAGGTGTGGCGCATCTCGGCGGCCGACTTGAGGTAGAAGTCGTCGGCGTCGAACTTGAAGCGGTTGGGGTCGGCCAGCGTCGAGCCCGACTGCACGCACAGCAGCGCGGCGTGGGCCTTGGCGTCCTCGGCGCGCGTGTAGTGCAGGTCGTTGGTGGCCAGCAGCGGCAGCCCGAGGTCGCGGGCCAGGCGGAGCAGGTCCTGCTGCACCTGGCGCTCGATGCCCAGGCCGTGGTCCATCAGCTCGCAGTAGAAGTTCTCGGCGCCGAAGATGTCGCGGAAGTCAGCCGCCGCCTCGACGGCCTTGTCGTACTGGCCGAGGCGCAGGCGCGTCTGCACCTCGCCGCTCGGGCAGCCGGTGGTCGCGATGAGGCCCTGGCCGTAGGTCTGCAGGAGCTCGCGGTCCATGCGCGGCTTGAAGTAGTAGCCCTCGAGCGAGGCCAGCGAGGCCATCCGGAACAGGTTGTGCATACCGCCGGTGGTGCGGGCGAGCAACGTCATGTGGGTGTAGGCACCCGAGCCCGACACGTCGTCGCGGCCGCCGTCGCCGAACTTCACGCGGGTGCGGTCGAACCGGCTGGTGCCCGGCGTCAGGTAGGCCTCGAGACCGATGATCGGCTTGACGCCGTGGCGCTGGCCGGCCTTCCAGAACTCGTACGCGCCGAAGATGTAGCCGTGGTCGGTGGTGGCGATGGCCGGCATGCCCTGCCGCGCCGCCTCGGCCATCAGGTCGTCGATGCGCGCCGCGCCGTCGAGCATCGAGTACTCGGTGTGGACGTGCAGGTGCGCGAACGAGTCCGACGGGGTGGAGCTGGAGGGCATGGGGTGAAGTCTAGGTCGCGCCACGGACAGTCCGGGCGAGGCCGGGCAACGTCCCAGGCCGGTGCGCGTGTCGCCGAGGTCAGCCCGCCGCGATGATCTCCAAGGCCGCCGCCAGGTCGGCCGGGTACTCGCTCGAGAACTCGACCGGCTGCCCCGTTGCCGGGTGCTCGAACCCCAACCGGACGGCGTGCAGCCACTGTCGCGTGAGGCCGACCTTGGCCGCGAGCGTGGGGTCGGCGCCGTACGTGAGGTCGCCCACGCAGGGGTGCCGCAGCGCGGAGAAGTGCACCCGGATCTGGTGCGTGCGCCCGGTCTCGAGGTGCACCTCGGCGAGCGAGGCGGCCCGGAAGGCCTCGATCACCTCGTAGTGGGTGATGCTGGGCTTGCCGCCCGACGTCACCGCCCAGCGCCAGTCGTGCTGGGGGTGTCGGCCGATGGGGGCGTCGATCGTGCCCCGCAGCGGGTCGGGCAGACCTTGCACGAGCGCGTGGTACACCTTGTCGACCGTGCGCTCCTTGAAGGCCCGCTTCAGCACGGTGTACGCGTGCTCGCTCTTGGCGACGACCATCAGACCCGACGTGCCGACGTCCAGGCGGTGCACGATGCCCTGCCGCTCCGCGGCGCCGGACGTCGAGATCCGGTAGCCGGCGGCGGCCAGGCCACCCACCACGGTCGGACCGGTCCAGCCGGGGCTGGGGTGCGCGGCGACGCCCACGGGCTTGTCGACCACCACGATGTCGTCGTCGTCGTGCACGACCCGCAGGCCCTCGACCGGCTCCGCGACGACGGGCTCGACCACCCGAGCCACCGGCAGGCTGACCTCCAGCCACTGCCCGGCCGAGACGCGGTCGGACTTGGCGGTCGCCGACCCGTCGAGCTGCACCCGTCCCTCGCCCACGAGCTCGGCGGCGCGAGTGCGGGAGAAGCCGAACAGCCGGGCGAGCGCGGCGTCGAGGCGCTCACCCTCGAGGCCGTCGGGCACGGGCAGCGCGCGCAGCTCGGTGCCTGCCTCAGCCACGGTGCCTCCGACGTCCGCCGGTGCGCGTGCCGTCGAGGGCCGTCCCGCGGGCGCCCAGCACGACCACCAGGACGGCAGCCGCCACGATGGCGATGTCGGCGACGTTCCCGATGAACAGGTGCCAGTAGGCGATGAAGTCGACGACGTGGCCGCGCCCGAACCCCGGCTCGCGCAGGAGCCGGTCGGTGAGGTTCCCGAGCGCGCCGCCGAGCAGGAGGCCCAGGGCGAGGGCCCAGGGCAGGCTCCCGATGCGCCGCGACGACCGGACGACGACCACCACCACGGCGAGCGCCACGAGGGTCAGCACCCAGGTCATGCCGGTGGCGAACGAGAACGCCGCCCCGGGGTTGCGGATCAGCCGCAGCTGCAGCACCTCACCGAGCAGCGGGACCGTGCGACCGGACGATAGGTGCGCGACGGCGAGCGCCTTGGTGACCTGGTCGAGGGCGTAGACACCCCCTGCCACGACGACGAGGACGGCGAGCAGGCCCCGGCGGGCCCGCGTGGGCGAGGGTGCGGCGTCGCTCAGCGACGCTCCTGGAGCTGTTTGCATGACACGCACAGGGTCGCACGCGGGAAGGCCTGCAGTCGCATCTTGCCGATCGGGTTGCCGCACGACTCGCACACGCCGTAGGTGCCGTCGTCGATGCGGGCCAGGGCTCGCTGGCTCTGCTCGAGCATCTCGCGGCTGTTGTTGGCGAGGGTGATCTCCTGCTCGCGCTCGAACGTCTTCGCGCCGGCGTCGGCCTGGTCGTCGCCGGTGCCGTCACCGGAGTCGCGCAGCAGCACCTGCAGATCGCTCTCGGCCGCCGTGATCTCACTCTGCAGGCGCTCGACGTCGCGCTGGAGCTCCGCACGCACCTCGCGCAGCTCGGCGGCGGTCCAGGGCGACTCGTCCTCGCGCACCTTCAGCTGGCGCGGCGCTGCCTTGGTCGCGGTCTTCGTCGCGGTCTTCGTCGCGGTCTTGGTCGCCGTCTTCGTCGCGGTCTTGGTCGGGGGCCGTTCCGGCGTCGGCGCCGTCATCCGCTTGATGTTCGAGATGCGGCGCACGGGCGGCCGCTTCTTCGCGCCGGCGGCAGTGGTCGCCTTCTTGGCGGGCGTGGCCTTCTTCGCCGTGGTCGCCTTCTTGGCGGGCGTGGCCTTCTTCGTCGTCGTGGCCTTCTTGTCCGCCGTCGCCTTCTTGACCGCCGTCGCCTTCTTCGCCGTCGTGGCCTTCTTGGCGGGCGTGGCCTTCTTCTCCGTGGTCGCCTTCTTTGCCGGCGAGGCCATCTTCGCCGACTTCGCCTTCTACTCCGTCGTCGCCATCATAAACTGAGT
>JBQCES010000061.1:0-5763 GCA_051960055.1 Angustibacter sp.
AAGAAGAAGAGCCAGATCGACGAGTACCTCGAGTTCTACCGCGGCCCGGGCGCCCAGCACCTCGCGCTGGCGACCAACGACATCATCGCCACGGTCGACGCCATGCGCACCGAGGGCGTGGAGTTCCTCGACACCCCGGACTCCTACTACGAGGACCCCGAGCTGCGCGCCCGCATCGGTGAGGTGCGCGCGCCGATCGAGGAGCTGCAGAAGCGGGGCATCCTCGTCGACCGCGACGAGGACGGCTACCTGCTGCAGATCTTCACCAAGCCCGTGGGTGACCGCCCGACGGTGTTCTTCGAGCTCATCGAGCGGCACGGCTCGCTCGGCTTCGGCAAGGGCAACTTCAAGGCCCTGTTCGAGGCGATCGAGCGCGAGCAGGAGCGCCGCGGCAACCTCTGAGGCTCACTCACGCGCGCTGGCCGGGCTCGGGGACGACGTCTCCGACCCGGCCAGCCGTGCGTTCCGGCGTCCGTAGCCCAGGTAGACGACGAGGCCGATCGCCATCCAGACCAGGAAGCGCACCCAGGTCTCGATGCTGAGGTTCGTCATGAGGTACAGGCAGGCCAGCGCCGACACGATCGGCAGCACCGGCGACAGCGGCGTGCGGAACGGCCGCTCGAGCTTCGGCCGCGTGCGGCGCAGCACGGGCACGGCGATCGACACGACGACGAACGCGAACAGCGTGCCGATCGACACCAGGTTGGCGAGCGTGCCGAGCGGCACCAGTCCGGCCAGCACCGCCACCAGCGCCACGGTGCCGGCGGTGATCCAGTGCGGTGTGCCCCACTTCGGGTGCACGGCCGCCACGCGAGCGGGCAGCAGGCGGTCGCGACCCATGGCGAAACCGATGCGCCCCATGGCGATGATGTCGACGAGGATCACGGACGTCAGGCCCGCGACGGCGGCGATCGAGACCAGGTTCGCGGCCCAGCCCGCCCCGACGGCGTCGAAGGCGTCGGCGAGCGGAGCGCCCTCGTCGATCACCCGGTAGCTCACCATGCCGGTGACCACGAACGAGACGGCGACGTACAGCAGGGTGGCCACGCCGAGCGTGCCGAGGAGGCCGAGCGGGAGGTCACGCGCCGGGCGGCGGGTCTCCTCGCCGAGGTTCGCGACGGCCTCGAAACCGGTGTAGGCGAAGAAGACCACGGCCGCCGCCGTCAGCACGCCGGCGATGCCGTACTGCGAGGGGGCGATGCCGAACAGCGCCTGGCTCAGCGGCTGCGACGCACCACCTGCGGCCGGTGCCGGGTGCGCCGGCGGCACGAACGGCACGAGATTGGAGCGGGAGATGAAGAAGGCCCCGGCGATGACGACGAACACGCAGATCGCGACCTTCACGGCGACCAGGACGTTGGTCACGCGCGCCGACTGCCGGATGCCCATGAGCGCCACCACGCCCAGTACCAGCACGATCGCGATGGCGCCGACATTGACGGGCGCGTCCTCGCCGAAGAGCGACGTCGGCAGGTCGAACAGCTTCTGCAGGTAGCCCGACCACCCGCGCGCCACCACCGCCGCACCGAGGGCGAACTCCAGGATGAGGTCCCAGCCGATGATCCACGCGAAGATCTCGCCCATCGTCGCGTAGGCGTAGGTGTAGGCGCTGCCCGCCGTCGGCACGGACGACGCCAGCTCGGCGTAGCAGAGCGCCGCCAGCAGGCTCACCAGCCCGGCGATCGCGAACGACACCACCACGGCCGGGCCGGCGTGGTCCTTGGCCTCCACACCGGTGAGCGTGAAGATGCCGGTGCCGATGACGATGCCGATCCCGAAGCCCATCAGGTCGATCGGGCCGAGGCGGCGGCGCAGCGACCGGACGCCCTCGACGTCGTCCGCGGCGTCCGACTGCGCGAGCACGTGCTCGACCGGCTTGGTGCGCAGGATGTCCATCGCTCGACCGTAGGTGCGGCCGTGGGCCACGGCACCCTGAGCCGGGAGCCGTTCGCGGGCTGAGACAATCACCCGTGTGACCTCACCTCGGCCCGGCTGGTACCCCGACCCGCACGTGGCGCAGCAGATGCGCTGGTGGGATGGCACGGCGTGGACCGACGACACCTACGAGCGGGCCGAGCCGATCGAGGACTGGACGCGTCCCGCTGCGCCGGCCGCCGCCGCCTCGCGACCCGTCGCGACCACGGACGACGGCGCCGCGCTCGCGAGCTGGTGGGCCCGGGCCGCCGCGCGGCTGATCGACCTGGTGATCACCTCGGCCCTCTCGTGGTTGGTGGCGTTCCCGCAGGCGCGGGTGGCGACGGCGTCGTTCGCCGACCAGTTCGCGACCGCCATGCGCGCGGCCGAGGCGGGTGACCCCGCGCCGGCCCTCGTCTACGACGCCGAGATGCTGCGCGCGCTGGGCGTGATCTCGCTCGTCAGCCTCGGGGTCACGCTCGCCTACGAGATGGCGTTCCTGCTCTGGAAGGCCGCCACGCCGGGCAAGCTCGCCCTCGGCCTGCGGGTGCGCCGGCTCGACCCCGAGCAGAAGCTCACGGTCGACGTCGTGCTGCGGCGCTGGCTCGGGTTCGAGGCCGCGTCGTCGCTGCCGTACGTCGGCACGGCGTACCTCTTCGTCGACGTTGTGTGGCCCGTGCGCGACCCGAGGCGCCAGGCCCTGCACGACAAGCTCGCCGGCACGGTGGTCGTGCGCCGCTGACGTCAGGTCAGCGGGCGGGGCGGATCGTCCCGCGCACCTCGCCGAGCGCCAGGCGGCCGCCACCGGTGGCGGGCGCCGTCGCCCGCAGGACGACGGTGTCGCCGTCCTCGAGGAAGCCGCGCGTCGTGCCGTCGGAGAGCTCGACCGGCTCGCTGCCGTTCCAGGTGAGCTCGAGCAGCGACCCGCGCTGGTCGCGCTCGGTGCCCGACACGGTGCCGCTGGCGAAGAGGTCGCCGGTGCGCAGGCTGGCGCCGTTGACGGTGAGGTGAGCCAGCATCTGGGCCGGCGACCAGTACAGCGTGCGGTACGGCGGCCGGGACACCACCTGGCCGTTGAGCTCGACCTCGATGGCGAGGTCGAAGCCGAAGAGTGCGTCGGACTCGTTACCGCGCAGGTACTCCAGGGGTTCAGGGTCTTGCTGGGGGAGCGGCGTGCGAGCGGCCGCGAGCGCCGCCATGGGCGTGACCCACGCCGAGACGCTCGTCGCGAACGACTTGCCCAGGAACGGGCCGAGCGGCACGTACTCCCAGGCCTGGATGTCGCGCGCGCTCCAGTCGTTGAGCAGCACGACGCCGAACACGTGCACGTCGAAGTCGTCGACGCCGACGCGGCTGCCCAGCGCTGCCGGCGTGCCGACGACGAAGCCGACCTCGGCCTCGATGTCGAGGCGGATGCTCGGGCCGAACGCGGGGTGCGTGTCGGCCGGCGTCTTGCGCTGGCCGGTGGGCCGGACGACGTCCGTGCCGCTCACGACGACCGTGCCCGCGCGGCCGTGGTAGCCGATCGGCAGGTGCTTCCAGTTCGGCGTGAGCGCCTCGCCGTCGGGCCGGAAGATGCGGCCGACGTTGGTGGCGTGGTGCTCGCTGGCGTAGAAGTCGACGTAGTCGGCGACCTCGAACGGCAGGTGCAGCGACACGGCCTCGAGCGGCAGGAGGTGGGGTGCGACCAGCTCGGCGTTGGCGTCCTGGGTGAGCAGGTCGACCAGCCACGCGCGCACGGAGTCCCACTGCGCGCGGCCCGAGGCCAGGAAGGCGTTCAGCGTCGGCTGGGCGAGGGCGCCGGAGATGGCTAGACCGTCCGCGGCGGCCACGGGTGCCACGTCGAGCACGTGGTCGCCGACCCGGACGCCGACGCGCGGGGCCTCGTCAGTGGTCGAGAAGACGCCGTAGGGCAGGTGGTCGAGGCCGTAGGGGGAGTCTGCGGGCACGTCGACGGCGGTCATG
Organism: Angustibacter sp.; assembly: GCA_051960055.1. GTDB lineage: Bacteria > Actinomycetota > Actinomycetes > Actinomycetales > Angustibacteraceae > Angustibacter. The sequence goes on from JBQCES010000061.1 coordinate 3,880, forward strand.
ACTGCTCCGGTGCGGTGGTGGGTGCGGCGGTGAGACCGAGCCGGGACAGCTCGGTCAGGGGGTCGGTGACGCCGCAGCAGCCGAAGGAGACGAACGACGCCCGCAGCCGCGACACGTCGTCGGGGCTGAGCTCCTGCAGGCGCCGGGCCAGGGCGCGGCCGTCGCGCTCGGCGAGCACCTCGGCCATGGCGGTCTCGTCGTCGAGACTCGCGGCCAGCAGGACGTTGGCGACGCCGTGCTGCTCGAACCCCTGGTCGGCGTCGGTGGTGCGCACGGCGTGGTGCAGGCCCGCGGTGAGCTTGAACCGCAGGGCCCGCTGCTTGGCTCCGGCCATGAAGTGCGCCAGCTCGGCCTCGCTCGGGTGGTCGTCGGGCTCCAGGCCGCCGGTGCGGTACTTGGCGTGCGCGCCGATCGCCGCGACGGCGTCCAGGTCGCGGTCGACCTCGTGGCGCGACACCTCGAGCCACACGGGCAGGCCGAGCTCGGTGGCCGGCTTGAGCGTGAGGGGGTCCGACACCGGCAGCTCGAGGCTCACGACCTCGGCGCGGCCGTCGCGCTGCAGCTGGCCGACCATCGTGGGCAGGATGCCGGGGTCCTCGGCGCCGGGCCGCACGACGAGCGCCACGCGCAGCCCCTCGGCAGCCTCGAGCAGCGGCGCGAGCGTCGACGACTCGCCCGCTCGCACGAGCAGCGGCCCGATCGCGTCGGCGAACGGCGCGCGGCGGTAGCCGCGGTGGGCCTCGACCGCCTCGCGCACCGGCGCGTTGCCCGGCGGGAAGACGGCCGCGTCGTCGATCAACGCGTGCAGCAGGGCGGTGGTTGACATGCCTGGCACGGTAGCGCACCGTAGCGTCGTTGACAGGACGGCAATGTCCGATTATCGGACACGCCGGGCCGGGTGGAGCGAGCACTGGAGGACCCGTGGCCTACTACCGCAGCGTCGGTGAGATCCCGCCCAAGCGGCACACGCAGTTCCGGCGACCCGACGGCGGCCTCTACAGCGAGGAGCTCATGGGCGAGGAGGGCTTCTCCTCGGACTCCTCCCTGCTGTACCACCGCGAGATCCCCTCGGCCATGAGCGACGCCCGGGTCTGGGACGACCTGCCCGACCTGACGACGACGCCCAACCACCCGCTGCGGCCGTTCCACTTCAAGCTGCACGAGCTCTTCCCCGGCGACGCACCGGGCCAGGGCCTCGACGTCGTCCGGCACCGTCGGCTCGTGCTCGGCAACGGCGACGTGCGCATCTCCTACGCCGTGAGCGACTCGCCGTCCCCCTACTACCGCAACGCGATCGGCGACGAGTGCGTGTTCGTCGAGTCCGGCGCCGCGACGGTCGAGACGGTGTTCGGCGCGCTGGAGGCCCGCCAGGGCGACTTCGTGGTGATCCCGCGCGCCACCGTGCACCGCTGGGTGCCGAAGCCGGACGCCGGCCCGCTGCGCGCCTACTGCATCGAGGCCAGCAGCCACATCGGCCCGCCCAAGCGCTACCTGTCGAAGTACGGCCAGCTGCTCGAGCACAGCCCGTACTGCGAGCGCGACCTGCACGGCCCCACCGAGCCGCTGCTCGTCGAGGGGTCGGACGTCGAGGTCTACACCAAGCACCGCGGCAACGGTCCGCACGGGATCGTCGGCAGCATCGTCGTCCACGCGTCTCACCCGTTCGACGTGGTCGGGTGGGACGGCTGCATGTACCCGTACACCTTCAACGTCGAGGACTACGAGCCCATCACGGGCCGGATCCACCAGCCGCCGCCCGTGCACCAGGTGTTCGAGGGCTGGAACTTCGTGATCTGCGCCTTCGTGCCACGCAAGGTCGACTACCACCCGCTCGCGGTGCCCGTGCCGTACTACCACTCCAACGTCGACAGCGACGAGGTCATG
>JBQCES010000062.1:0-13051 GCA_051960055.1 Angustibacter sp.
CGCGGCTCAGACCGCGGCTGAGCTGCGCAAAGCGGCCTGAGCGGCGGAAAGGGTCAGACCGGGACGCCGAAGGGCAGCTGCTGCAGCGGCCACCACTGCGGCGACCCCGTGCGCACCGCCCACGCCGCCAGCACCGCCGCGAGCAGCAGGAGCAGCAGCACCCAGGTGAGCTGGTGGGACGCCGGCACCGCGCGCCGCAGCACCGTGCGAGCGCCCCGCCGCAGCGAACCACCGCCCAGGCCCCACCACCCGGCGAGCAGGGCGACGAACGCGCCCACCCCGACTGCGGGCAGCGAGCCGGGCGACGGCGACCCGTCCGCCGAGGGCACGAGCAGCCCCGCGCAGAACGCCGTGGCGAGTCCGAGCAGCAAGGGCAGCACCGCAGCCAGCGCCGTGCCGACCACCGCCGAGAGCAGGTGCCACGGGGCGCTCAGGGTGGCCACGAACCCGTCGCTGCGTCGCGGCCCGCGCTCGAACCGGCGTCGGGCCAGGGCCACACGGTTGCGGTCGACGGTGCGGGCCAGCATCGCCAGCACGAGCGCCACCGCCGCGGCCACGACGGGGAAGGCGAGCGCGCCGGCCACCAGCGCCAGCACGAGCCCGCTCACGACCCCGGAGCGGCGTCCGGGCCGCGCCGGCGGGACGTCGCCCGCCTCGCGCACCGGCAGCAGCTCCTCCATCGGCACGTACGGCGACACCGGCGCAGGCGGAGGCGGCGGCGCATACGCCTGGGCCGGCGAGTACGGCGTGAACGCCTCCCCTTCCGGCGCGCGCACCGACAGGCCCGCCGGCAACGCGCGGGTGCCCAGCGGCTGCACGGGGATGCTCACGGTGGCCGGGTCGCCCTGCGCGTAGCGGTCGAGGGCGTCGAGGATCTCGTTCGTGCCCGGCCGGCCACGTGGGTCGACCGCGAGCGCCGCGAGCAGCAACGGGCGCAGCCGCGCGTCGACGCCGTCGAGGTCGCACTGCCCGCGCCGCACCCGGTCGATGACGACGTCCATCGGTCCGCGGCCGAACGGCGGCCGACCGCTCGCGGCGTAGGCCAGGGTCGCGGCCCAGCCCCACCAGTCGGTGGCCTCACTGACCCGTCCGCCGTCGATCACCTCCGGCGACAGGTAGCCAGGGGTGCCCATGACGAGCCCGGTCGACGTGAGCCGGACGTCGTCCGCGACGTGCGCGATGCCGAAGTCGATGACCACGGGGTCGCCGTCGGCGAGCAGCACGTTGGCCGGCTTGAGGTCGCGGTGCACCACGTGCACGGCGTGGATCGCCTGCAGCGCACCGGAGAGGCCACGGCCGAGACGCAGCAGGTCGGGCGGCGCCAGGGCGCCCTTGGTGCGCACGACCTCATCGAGCCCGGGCCCCGGAACGAACCGCGTCACGATGTACGGCTGGTCGCCGTCGACGTCCGCGTCGATCACCTCGGCGACGAGCGGGTGCTGCACGCGCCGCAGCGTGGTCACCTCGCGAGCGAACCGGGCCCGCGCCTCGGGGTCGTGGGCGATATGGGCGCGCAGCACCTTCACGGCCACAGCCCGGCCCGCGCCGTCCAGCCCGAGGTGCACGACCCCCATGCCGCCTTCGCCGAGCTTGCCGCGCAGCCGGTAGGGGCCGAGCGCGGTGAGCTCGTCGGCGTGGCCCCCCATCGCGGTCATGCCACCAGACGGTACGCGACGAGCCCTACTGGTTGATGTAACCGACGAGCTGGTCGCGCTCAGACTGCAGCTCGTCGATGCGGTGCTTGACGACGTCGCCGATGCTCACGATGCCGTGCAGCGCGCCGTCGACGACCACCGGGATGTGCCGCACGCGCTGGTCGGTCATGAGCCGCATCAGGTGCTCGACGCCGTCGTCCGGACCGCACGTGGTGACCTCGGCGGTCATGATCTGCGCGACCGGCCGGTCGAGGACGTCGGCGCCGGCGCCGGCGCTCTGGATGTGGCGGACGACGTCGCGCTCGCTGACGATGCCGGCCACCGCGGCGCCGTCCGGCGAGACGACCAGGGCACCGATGCGGTGCTGGGCCAGCAGGTCGAGCAGCTGGCGCACGGTGTCGTCCGGCTTGATGGTCACGACCTCGGCGCCCTTGCGCCTGATGACGTCGGAGATCCGCATGACATCGCCTCCCGATCGAGGTGCCGCGTGGAGTGTCCTCGCCCGCTTCACCGTAGTGCAGGGATCGTCGCGGCGACAGGTTCGCCGGGCCCCCTTAGGGTGGGAAACGTCACCCGAGCGCAAGGAGCGACCCTCTGTGAGCCCGTCGGCCGCATCGTCACCGAGCAGCACCGCCACCTCTGCGTCACCCGACGACGACGAGCTGACGATCGAGCCGACGCCCGACCGCGCGACGTACGACCTCGTCGTCGTGGCCAACCGGCTGCCGGTCGACCGCGTCACCGACGCCGAGGGCAACGAGACCTGGCAGCAGAGTCCCGGCGGCCTGGTGACCGCGATGCAGTCGGTGATGACCGGCGGGGACGGCGCGTGGGTGGGCTGGTCGGGCGACCCGGGTGAGGCGCCCGAGCCGTTCGACGCCGACGGGCTGCACCTGCACGCCGTGGGCCTGACGCGGCAGGAGGTCGAGGACCACTACGAGGGCATGAGCAACGACACGCTCTGGCCGCTCTACCACGACGTCATCGTGCCGCCGCGGTTCCGCCGGCGCTGGTTCGACGGCTACCGCACGGTCAACCGCCGCTTCGCCCAGGCGGCCGCGCGCCTCGCCGCGCCCGGCGCGACCGTGTGGGTGCACGACTACCAGCTGCAGCTCGTGCCGGCCATGCTGCGTGCGCTGCGACCGGACGTGCGGATCGGGTGGTTCAACCACATCCCGTTCCCGCCGGTCGAGCTGTTCGCCCAGCTGCCGTGGCGGCGGGCGATCATTGAGGGCCTGCTCGGTGCTGACCTGCTCGGCTTCCAGCGGCGTGCCGACGCCGAGAACTTCCTGCGGGTGTGCCGCCGGCTGCTCGCGCTGCAGACCCGCGGCGACACGGTCACCGTGCGCACGCACGACGGCGACGAGCGGATCGTGCGGGCGACCTCGTTCCCCATCTCGATCGACTCGGCCGGGCTCGAGGAGCTCGCGCGACGCCCGGAGACCATCGAGCGCGCCCGGCAGATCCGCCACGACCTCGGCGACCCCGACGTCGTGCTGCTCGGTGTCGACCGGCTCGACTACACCAAGGGCATCCGGCACCGGCTCAAGGCGTACGAGGAGCTGCTGGCCGACGGTGTGCTCGCTCCGCCGAAGGCGGTCCTCGTGCAGGTGGCGACGCCGAGCCGCGAGCGCGTGCAGGCCTACCAGCAGCTGCGCGAGCAGGTCGAGGTGACGGTCGGGCGCGCCAACGGCGACTACGGGCAACTGGGTCAGCCGGCGATCCACTATCTGCACCAGTCGTTCCCGCGCGATGAGATGGCGGCCATGTTCCTCGCCGCCGACGTCATGCTCGTGGCGCCGCTGCGCGACGGCATGAACCTCGTGGCCAAGGAGTACGTCACCTGCCGCTACGACCAGGGCGGCGCGCTGGTGCTCTCGGAGTTCACCGGTGCCTCCGGCGAGCTCGACCGCGCGTTCATCTGCAACCCGCACGACATCGACGGCCTCAAGCTGACCATCCGCGAGGCCATCGACACCGACCCGCGCGAGAAGGCACGGCGCATGCGCACCATGCGTCGCCGGGTGCGCGAGTACGACGTGCAGCGCTGGGCCGACCACTTCCTGCAGGCGCTCGCCGCCGCGCCCGAGCGCCCGTGAGCGCGCCGACTGAAGCGGCGTTGGCAGCCGCTGAAAGCGTTGCGGCGCAACGTCCGCTGCTCATCGGCTTGGACTTCGACGGCGTGCTGGCACCGATCGTCGAGCGGCCCGGAGACGCCCGCGCGCTGCCCGGCACGCTCGGCGCCGTGCGCGAGCTCGCAGCCGCCCCCGACGTCACCGTCGTGCTCGTGTCGGGGCGAGCGCGCGACGACCTGCTCGAGCTGACGTCGCTCGACCCCCACGGCGACGTGCTCGTGATCGGCAGCCACGGCGCGGAACGGCCCCGGTGGCCGCGCGAGGGTGACCTCGACGACCCGCCGGCGCTCGACGAGGAGGCGCGCGAGCGGCTCGCGCAGGTGCAGGCGCGGCTCGAGGCTTTGGCCGCCGAGCACCCCGGTGCGCACGTCGAGCACAAGCCCACGGCCGCCGTCCTGCACACGCGCCGCCTGGTGAGCGGGGAGTCCGAAAGCGTTGCGGCGCAGGTACTTGCCGTGCTCTCAGAGGTCTCCGGAGTGCACGTCACGCGGGGTAAGGAGGTCGTCGAGGCCGCCGTCGTCGAGGCGAGCAAGGGTGCGGCCCTGGCGTGGCTGCGCGACCAGGTGGGTGCGCGGGCGCTGCTCTACCTCGGCGACGACGTCACCGACGAGACGGTCTTCCGCTCGCTGCGCGACGGTGACCTCGGCATCAAGGTCGGCGACGGCGACACCGCTGCCGCGCAGCGGATCCCTGACCCCGAGGCCGTGCGCGACCTGCTGCGCCACCTCGCCACCCGGCTCGCGTAGGCCCTCCTCCCCCCGTCCCCACCCCCGCCCCCGCCGCGGGGAAGTTGATCACGTTATGTGGGCGACACTCCGCTTCCCGAGGGTTGCATCCCTCGACAAGCGGCGTGTCACCCCCTGAACGTGATCAACTTCCCAGAGGTGCGGGCGGTCAGGGGCGGGGACGCCGGACGTGCTGCGGGGCCGCACCGGTCGACCCGCGGACGACGAGCTCGGGCCGGAACACGTACTCGGCCCGCGGCGCGGGCTGGCCGGAGATCTCGTCGATCAGCGCGCGGACGGCGGCCTCGCCCATCGACTGCACCGACTGGCGCAAGGTGGTGAGCGGCGGGTCGGTGAACGCGATGAGCGGCGAGTCGTCGTAGCCCACGATCGAGACGTCGTCGGGTACGCGCAGCCCGAGCGACCGGACGGCGCGCACCGCACCGAGCGCCATGAGGTCCGAGCCGCACACGAGCGCCGTGCAGCCCTTGTCGACCAGTCGCAGCGCTGCGGCCTGGCCGCCCTCGACGGTGAACAGCGAGCGCTCGATGAGGTCCTCGACGTCGTCGGCGCGCGCGATGGACGCCATGGCCTGCCGGAAGCCGGCGATCTTGCGGATCGCCGGCACGAAGCGCTCCGGCCCCACCGCGAGCCCGATCCTGGTGTGCCCCAACGCGACGAGGTGCGCCACCGCCAGCTCGCTCGAGGCGATGTCGTCGCACGACACGTACGGCGCCTCGACGTCGTCCGCGTAGCCGTTGACGAGCACGATGGGCAGGCCGCGTTTGATGAGCTGCCGGTACCGCTCGTGGTCGGCGAGGCTGTCGGCGTGCAGACCTGAGACGAAGATGATGCCGCTGACGCTGCGCTCGAGCAGCATCTGCGTGTAGTCGTCCTCGTGCACACCGCCGGGGGTCTGCGTGCAGAGCACCGGCGTGAAGCCGTGGCGCGCCAGCGCCGTCTCGATCACCTGCGCGAACGCAGGGAAGATCGGGTTGGTCAGCTCGGGCACGATCAGGCCCACCAGGCCCGCGCTCTTGCGGCGTAGCCGCGTGGGCCGCTCGTAGCCGAGCACGTCGAGCGCCGTGAGCACCGCCTGCCGGGTGCTGTCGGCGACGCCTGGTTTGCCGTTGAGCACGCGACTGACCGTGGCTTCGCTGACGCCCGCTTGACGGGCGATGTCAGCCAGACGAGCCACTGCCATCGGTCCTCCTGTGCTGGGCCGCCGGTGTCGGAATGGTCTGGCGGTGTGCGCAGACGCTATCGGCTGCAAGATCGTGCAGCAACCATCTAGGCGACTTGCAGAAAAGTTGCTACGTTCCTTGCAGCAACCCCGCAACGTCGCCGGGACGACCCGGGACGAAGCTCTCTCTTCGCCGAAAGGACCCTCATGCGCAGGAGCCCACTGGTCGTCGCCGGCGTCGCCGGCGTCACCCTGCTGATGGGCGCGTGCGGCGGCGGCGGGTCGTCGACGTCCGCGTCGACCACCTCCTCGTCGTCCACCACCACCACCGCCACGCCGTCGGCCACCGCCTCGCCCACCGAGACCAAGCCGGTGCGCGACGCCAAGGCCGACCTGGTGATCTGGGCCGACGAGAAGCGCGCCACCGCCCTGAAGGCCGTGGCCGACAAGTTCGCCCAGGACAACGGCATCACGGTCGCGGTGCAGACCGTCGCCACCGACCTGCAGACCAACTTCGTCACCGCGAACGCGGCCGGCAACGGCCCGGACGTCGTCGTGGGCGCTCACGACTGGATCGGCAACATGGTGCAGAACGGCGCCATCTCGCCGCTGCCGCTGTCGCAGGCCGACCAGGCGAAGTACTCGCCGATCGCCATCAAGGGCGTCACCTACAACGGCCAGATCTACGGCCTGCCCTACGCGGTGGAGAACATCGCGCTCTTCCGCAACACCGACGCCGCCCCGAAGGCCCCGGCCACGATCGAGCAGCTGGTCAAGGACGGGCAGGCCGCGGTCAAGGCCGGCAAGGTCTCCGGCGTCCTGAACCTCCAGGTCGGCCAGAACGGCGACGCGTACCACCTCGAGCCGCTCTACACCTCCGGCGGCGGCTACCTGTTCGGCACCAAGCCGAACGGCGACTACGACCCCTCCGACGTCGGCGTGGGCAAGCCCGGCTCGGTGGCGGCCATGAAGAAGATCGCCGCCCTCGGTGAGAAGGGCAGCAAGGTCCTCAAGCGCTCGATCAGCGGCGACAACTCCATCGCGCTGTTCACGCAGAAGAAGGCCGCGTACCTCGTGTCGGGCCCGTGGGCCATCGCCGACATCAAGAAGGCCGGCATCAAGTACGACATCTCGCCGGTGCCGCCGTTCGCCGGTGGCAAGGCGGCCGCGCCGTTCATCGGCGTCCAGGCCTTCTACATCGCCTCCAAGGCCAAGAACGCCTCTCTGGCCCAGGAGTTCGTGCTCAACGCCGTCAACACGCCCGACACCATGAAGGCGCTGTTCGACGCCGAGCCGCGGCCGCCGGCCATGACCGAGGTGCTGAAGAGCGTGTCGGCCAACGACTCTGACATCCAGAAGCTCGCCGCGGCGGGCAAGAACGGCCAGATCCTGCCGGCGATCCCGGCCATGGCCGCGGTGTGGGACCCGCTGGGCAAGGCGGAGGCCGCCATCATCGGTGGCGCCAACCCCACCACCACGATCGAGAACGCGGGCAAGACGATCCGCTCGTCGATCAAGTAGGACCTCGCCGGCCCGGCGCTGCCTTCGAGCCCGCCGGGCCGGCGAGCACCATCTGCTGAGGGAGACCCGTGCACCGAACGACGCGCCCCCGTCGCGGCACCAGCACCACGCCGCTCGGCCTGGTGGTCAAGATCCTGCTGCTGGGCCTGAGCCTGGCCGTGGCGATCGCGCTGACGCCGCCGCTGGTCGAGGCCAAGGCGTGGTTCGGCCTGGCGGCGGTGTGGCTCATCGAGGCGGCACTGCTCGTCGTCTACTCGACGTCGCGGTTCCAGCCGGCCAAGTACCTGCTACCCGGCACGGTCTTCCTGCTGTCGTTCGTGGTCTACCCGATCCTGTTCCTCGTCTCGATCAGCACCACGAACTACGGCGACGGTCACCGCTCGGGCAAGCAGGACACCGTCGAGACGATCATCAACAACTCCGTGCAGCAGGTGCCGGACTCCAAGCGCTACAACCTCACGGTGGCCACCAAGGGCTCGATCACCCAGGGGCCGTTCGTGTTCTTCCTCGTCGACCCCACGACGGGTGAGGTGCAGCTCGGCGACACCGACGGCCTGCAGCCCGTCGACCCCGGCTCGGTCACCGTCGAGAACAACCGCGTCCGCGCCGCCGACGGTTACACGGTGCTGAACGCCAAGCAGGTCAACGCGGCCAAGGCGGTACGCGACGTCGCCGTGCCCGTCGAGGGTGGCGCGATCCGCGCGCTCGGCGTCGGCTCCGCGTTCGAGGGACGCCGCGTGCTCGAGTACGACGCGCGCACCGACACGATCCGCAACACCACCACCGGCGAGACCTACCACGTCGCCAAGGCCGGTTCGAGCTCGTACTTCGTGAAGGACGACGGCACGCGGGCCTTCGACCAGGGCTGGAAGGAGAGCGTGGGGCTCGCGAACTACGAGCGTGCGCTCACCGACCCGGTGATCCGCTCGCGGTTCATCGACATCTTCGCCTGGACCATCGCGTTCGCCTTCTTGTCGGTCGCCACCACGTTCCTGTTGGGCCTCGGCCTGGCCTACGTCCTCAACGACCCGCGAGTGCGCGGCCGCAAGGTCTACCGGTCGCTGCTGCTGCTGCCGTACGCCATCCCGGGCTTCATCTCGCTGCTGGTGTGGCGCAGCTTCTACAACCGCGACTTCGGCCTGATCAACCAGATCCTGCACGTCAACATCAACTGGTTCGGCGACCCCTGGTTCGCCCGCGCGGCGATCCTGCTGACCAACCTGTGGATGGGCTTCCCGTACATGATGCTCGTCTGCACCGGTGCCTTGCAGGCCATCCCGTCTGAGCTACGTGAGGCCGCGGCGATGGACGGCGCCAGCGGCCTCGTAGCGTTCCGGCGCGTGGTGTTCCCGCTGCTGCTGGTCGCCGTCGCTCCTCTGCTCGTCGCGTCGTTCGCCTTCAACTTCAACAACTTCAACGCGATCCGGCTGCTCACCGACGGGTCGCCGTTCCCGGCCGACAACCCGACGGCGGGCTCCACCGACATCCTGATCAGCTACATCTTCCGGCTGGCCTTCGGCGGCTCGGGAGCGCAGTTCGGCTTCGCCGCCGCCGTCTCGGTGCTGCTGTTCATCCTCACCGGCCTGATCGCGGCCGCGCAGTTCCGCCAGACCCGACTGCTCGAGGAGGTGCGCTGACGTGGTGAGCAAGGACGGCATCGAGCGGCCGACCGGCGCGCGGTGGTGGAAGGAGGTCGGGTGGCGGCACGCGGTGGGCATCGCCGCCGTCGTGTTCGCGGTGTTCCCCGCGCTCTACATCGTCAGCGCCGCCTTCAACCCGCTGGGCACGGTCGCTAGCACCGGGCTTGTCCCCCAGCACCTGAGCCTCGACAACTTCAGCAAGCTGCTGGCCAACCCCAACCGGCCCTTCGGCCGCTGGTACGTCAACACGCTCGGCCTCGCCGTGTTCGTGTCGGCGCTGCAGGTGCTGTTCAGCGCGTTCGCCGCCTACGCGTTCTCGCGCTTCCGGTTCGCCGGACGCCGCGGTGGGCTGCTCGCCGTCCTGCTGATCCAGATGTTCCCGCAGTTCCTCGCGATCATCGCGCTGTTCACGATGTTCAGCCGGATCGGCGACGTGCTGCCCTGGATCGGGCTGTCGACGATCCCTGGCTACGCGCTCATCCTGCTCGGCGGCTCGCTCGGCCAGGTGTGGCTGATCAAGGGCTTCTTCGACTCCGTGCCCCGCGAGCTCGACGAGGCCGCGATCATCGACGGCTGCTCGCCGAGCACGGTGTTCTTCCGGATCCTGCTGCCGCTCATCGTGCCGATCCTCGCCGTGACGGCCCTGCTGACCTTCGTCGGCGTCGTCAACGAGTTCATCATCGGCAACATCTTCCTGACCTCCGGTGACTCCAAGACGCTGGCCGTCGGGCTGTTCGGCATCATCGACGGCGACCGCAGCAACAACCTCGGGGTCTTCGCCGCGGGGGCCCTGCTCACGGCTCTCCCCATCGTGCTGCTCTTCCAGTTCCTGCAGCGGTTCATCGTCGGGGGCCTCACCTCCGGTGCGGTCAAGGGATGAGCGTCGCTCTCCACGACCTGCCGCTCCACGAGCAACCGCACCACGACGGGTCGGTCACCTACGTCCCGGTGCAGGAGCCGGCCCTGGGCGACGTGGTCCCGGTACTCGTCCGCGTGCCGAGAACCGCTGCTGTTCAAGGCATCTGGCTGCGCAGCGTGCGCGACGGCGAGCCGCTGATCGCGCCGGCCCGTGTCGACCGCGACGACGAGCACGCCGTCTGGTGGGGAGCCGACCTGCTCGTGAGCAACCCGACGACGTCGTACCGCTTCCTCGTGCAGCAGCGCGACGGTGCGGTCGGCTGGCTCAACGGCACCGGGCTGCACGCGCGGGACGTCACCGACGCCAGCGACTTCCGCGTCATCGCCGACCCTTCGTCGCCCGACTGGCCGGTCGACGCCGTGGTCTACCAGGTCTTCCCCGACCGCTTCGCCCGCTCAGCCGGTTACGCCGACCGCGAGACGCCGGACTGGGCGGTGCGCTGCGGCTGGGACGACCCGGTCGAGCACCAGGGGCCGCTCGTGCAGCGGCAGTGGTACGGCGGTGACCTGCCCGGCATCGCCGAGCACCTCGACCACCTCGCCTCGCTCAGCGCCGACGTCCTGTACCTCACGCCGATCTGGCCGGCCGGCAGCAACCACCGCTACGACGCCCGCACGTTCGACCACGTCGACCCGGTGCTCGGCGGCGACGCGGGTCTCGCGCAGCTCGTCGACACCGCGCACGGCCAGGGCATCCGGGTGATCGGTGACCTCACCACCAACCACGTCGGCGTCACGCACGAGTGGTTCGAGGCGGCGCAGAGGGAAGCGACGTCGGACGAGGCGTCGTACTTCCACTTCCGCGAGCACCCCGACGACTACGCCATGTGGCTCGACGTGCCCTCGCTGCCCAAGCTCGACCACCGCAGTTCCGCTCTGCGGCAACGGTTCTACGCCTCGGCTGAGTCCGTCGTCGCCCAGTGGCTCCGGCCGCCTCACGGCTTGGACGGCTGGCGCGTCGACGTCGCGAACATGACCGGCCGGCACGCCGACCTCGACCTCGCGCACGAGGTGGCGCGCGCCGTCCGCTCGACCATGACCGACGTCGACCCCGACGCGTGGCTGCTCGCCGAGCACGGCCACGACGCGTCCGGCGACCTCATGGGCCACGGCTGGGACGGCACGATGGCCTACGCCGCCTTCACCCGGCCGGTGTGGACGTGGCTCAACACCCCCGGGCACGGCCGCACCTACCTCGGCATCCCCATCGAGGTGCCCACCTTCACCGGCGGGGCCACCGCCGCCACGATGCGCGAGTTCACCGCGGCAATGCCGTGGCGCGCCCGCGAGCGCAGCGTCAACCAGCTCGGTTCGCACGACACTCCCCGCGTGCGCACCGTCGTCGGCGCCGCCAAGCAGCTCGTCGCCGCCGCCCTGCTGGCCACCTCGCCCGGCGTCCCCATGCTCTTCGCCGGTGACGAGATCGGCCTCGAGGCGCTGGACGGTGAGCACGCCCGCACGCCGTTCCCCTGGCACCGCCCGCAGGCGTGGGACCACACCACGCTCACCGCCTACCAGCAGCTGCTCAGCCTGCGCCGCCGCGAGGTCGCGCTGCGCCGCGGCGGCCTGCGCTGGCTGTCGATCACTCCCGACGCCCTCACCTTCGTGCGCGACCACCCGGACGGCGCGGTCGTCGTCCACGCCGCTCGCGCACCGCACGAGCCGGTCACCGTGCCGCTGTCGGCGCTCGGCGTGAACCACCCCGGCGCAAACCACCCCGATTCGGTGCAGACCCTGTACGGCGAGCCGATCGTCAGTCAGGATGGGCAGGCCACCCTCCCCTCCAGCGGGCCGGCGGCGCACGTCTACCGGGTCGGCTGACCCGGCAGCGCGAGCACGACCAGCACAACTGAGACAACTGAAGAGCACGACCGACAGAGCACCTCCCACTACGGATCGTCCGGCACGTACCTGCCGGTGGAAGGAACACCCTCATGGCCACCGTGACCTACGACAACGCCACGCGGATCTACCCCGGCGGCGACAAGCCCGCGGTCGACAAGCTCAACCTCGACATCCAGGACGGCGAGTTCCTGGTGCTCGTCGGCCCCTCGGGCTGCGGCAAGACCACTTCGCTGCGCATGCTGGCCGGCCTCGAGGACGTCAACGACGGGCGCATCCTCATCGGCGAGCGCGACGTCACGCACGAGGCGCCCAAGGACCGCGACATCGCGATGGTCTTCCAGAACTACGCGCTCTACCCGCACATGACGGTGGCCGACAACATGGGCTTCGCGCTCAAGATCGCCGGTGTCAACAAGACCGAGATCCGCCAGCGGGTCGAGGAGGCGGCGAAGATCCTCGACCTCGAGCAGTACCTCGACCGCAAGCCGAAGGCCCTCTCCGGCGGCCAGCGTCAGCGCGTGGCCATGGGCCGCGCGATCGTGCGCCAGCCGCAGGTGTTCCTCATGGACGAGCCGCTGTCGAACCTCGACGCCAAGCTGCGCGTGCAGACGCGCACCCAGATCGCGTCGCTGCAGCGCCGTCTCGGCATCACCACCGTGTACGTCACGCACGACCAGGTCGAGGCCATGACCATGGGCGACCGCGTCGCCGTGCTCAAGGACGGCGTGCTGCAGCAGGTCGACACCCCGCGACGCATGTACGACCACCCGAACAACGTCTTCGTCGCCGGCTTCATCGGCTCGCCCGCGATGAACCTGCTCGACCTGCCGGTCACCGAGGGCGGCGTGCAGTTCGGCGACGGCACCTACCCCGTCACCCGCGAGGCGCTCGCCGGCACCGGCAACACGGTGACGGTGGGCATCCGGCCCGAGGACCTCACCCTCACCGGTGACGGTCAGGGCCTGCCCGTGGTCGTCGACGTCGTCGAGGAGCTCGGCGCCGACGCCTACATCTACGGCCAGGTGAAGGCCCACCAGCACGAGGACCCCGACCTGATCGGCGAGGCCCGCCCGTTCATCGCCCGCGTCGACGGCCGCACGCCGCCGGAGAAGGGCCAGACCGTGCACCTGGCGCCCAAGCAGGGCCACGTGCACCTGTTCGACGCGACGTCCGGCGAGCGCCTCAGCGGCGACGGACCGGCCGGCCGCACGCGCCGGCCGGATCGAACGACCGGGACCGGACGGCGCCCGCTGCAGGTGACTGGGGGGGGCGCCGTCCGCGACCGACCACGACGAGGAACCGATGGCCAGCCCACCCCTGCGCTCGTCCCTGCAGATCACCGCGGCCTCGCCCGACCCCGCGCTGCTCGACCTGCCGTGGCACCTCCCGCTCGCCGACTGGCCGGAGAGCCAGCTCGCCGCGCTGCCGC
>JBQCES010000063.1:0-2515 GCA_051960055.1 Angustibacter sp.
GGGTGGTGAGCGAGGGCGGCGACTTCGAGGCCGAGTACCGCGTGCTCGTCCGCGAGGGGCAGCGCTGGGTCGCCGCCCGGGGTCGCGCCGTCACGGATGAGACGGGTACGCCGGTGCGGGTCATCGGCGCCGCCCAGGACACCACGTCCCGCAAGGACGCCGAGTCGCGGGTCGCCCGGGTCATGGACTCGATGTCGACGGCGTTCTTCTTCCTCGACCCCGCGTGGCGGTTCACGTTCGTCAACGCCGAGGCCGAACGCGTGCTGGGGCGGCCCCGCGACGAGCTGCTGGAGCGCTCGATCTGGGACGAGTTCCCCGCCGCCGTCGGCTCGGAGTTCGAGACGCACTACCGCCACGCCGCCGACAGCGGCGAGCCGGTCGCCTTCGACGCGTTCTACCCTGAGCCGCTCGAGGCCTGGTACGAGGTGCGTGCGTGGCCGAGTCCGGATGGCCTGGCCGTCTACTTCATCGACGTCACCGACCGGCGTGCGGCCGAGCAGAACGCCCAGCGCGCGATCAGCCGCGCGGGGCTCATCGCGCGGGTGAGCGAGGACCTCGCCGGCACCCTCGACGCGCGCGAGTCGATGCGCCGCCTCGCGCAGGTCGTGGTGCCGGGTCTGGCCGACTGGTGCGTCGTCACGCTCATCGACGACGACCGGCACGCCGGCACGCGGCGAGGCCTCGGCGAGGCCGTGGGCTGGCATGCCGACCCCGCCCGCCGCGAGCTCGTCGACCGGTACGCGGCGAGCCGGCTCGACCAGATGACCGACCACTCCCTGGTCGTGCGCGCCGTCGAGACGTCGGCCGTCCAGGTGCTGAACGGCAACGCCCTCGACGAGCTGTCGACGATGTTCGAGGCCGACGCCGAGCCACTGCGGCTGCTCACCGAGCTCGACGCCCACTCCGTGGTCGTGCTCCCGCTGAGTGGCCAGGAGCAGTCCGTCGGCATGCTCTCGGTGGTCAACACCCCGGCCCGCGGCGAGTTCTCCGACGAGGACGTCGAGCTGCTGCGCGAGATGGCCGCGCGCGCCGGCATCGTGCTCGACCGGGCCCGGCTCTACCGGCAGCAGCGCGCCGTCGCCGAGACGCTCCAGCGCTCGCTGCTGCGGCCGCCGCAGGCCCGGCCCGACGTCGCGCTGTCGGTGGCCTACGTGCCCGCCGCCGAGGTGGCCCAGGTCGGCGGCGACTGGTACGACGCCTTCAACCAGCCGGACGGCTCGACCACCGTGGTGATCGGTGACGTGATGGGCCACGACCTGCTCGCCGCCGCGGCGATGGGCGAGATGCGCACGCTCGTGCGGGCGCTGGCTGCGCGGCACGGTGGTCACCCGGCGCGCACGCTCACCGACGTCGAGACCGTCATGCAGCAGCTGGGGGAGGAGACGCTCGCCACGGTGTTCGTCGGGCGGGTGGCGCCGTCCGCCGACGGCTCCGCGCTCGAGCTGCAGTACTGCCTCGCCGGCCACCCCCCACCCCTGCTCGTGCACCCGGACGGCACGGTGGAGACGCTCGACGACAGCGGCTCGGCCGACCCGCTGCTCGGCATCGGGCACATCGGCCGGCGCCAGTACACCGTGCCGCTGGAGGACGGCGCCCTGCTCGTGCTCTACACCGACGGGCTCGTCGAGCGGCGTGACCAGCCGGTCGACGAGGGGATCGAGATGCTGCGCCAGGCGCTCGGCGAGCTGGTCGGCAACGACCCGGAGACCGTGCGCGACAAGCTGCTCGCCCGCATGCTGCCGGCCCGGGCCGAGGACGACGTGGCCCTGCTCGTGCTGGCGGCCGACCTCACGGGCCGCTTCCCGCAGATGCAGGAGCGCCACCCACTGGACTAAGTTGCACAACGCTGTGCAAGTTATCTAAGGTGGAGGGGTGCCCACCTCTCCTGCCCGCCGCGCCGACGCCGTGGCCAACCGCCGGGCCGTGCTGGACGCCGCGCTCGAGGTGCTGAGCACCTCACCCGAGGCGTCCCTCGGCGAGATCGCCACCCGAGCCGGCGTCTCGCGGCGCACCCTGTACGGCCACTTCGCCAGCCGCGAGGACCTCCTGGCCGAACTGGCACGCGAGGTGGGGCGCGGAGCGTCCGAGCGGCTGGCCGCGGTGCCGGCGTCGGGCGGCCCCCTCGAGGCGCTCGCGGTGTTCGTGCACGCGACGTCCGCACTCGTGGCGAGCCACCACCGGCTGGCCGACCTCTCGCGCGCTCCCGGGGTGCGCGAGCAGGTGTCAGGTGCCACCGAGGCCGTGCGCGCGCGACTGCGCGAGCTGGTCGTGGGCGCCGATGGGCAGCTCGACCTGCGCGGCGCCGGGCCCGACGCCGTCGTCCGGCTCGTGCGGGCCATGCAGTGGGGGCTGGTCGACGCGGTCTCGCAGGGGGAGATCGCTGAGGAGCAGGCGCCGGTCGTGGCCACCCGCTCGGTGGTGCGCGCCCTGGGTGTCGACCACGACCAGGTCGAGCAGCTCGTGGCGGCGCTGTGAGCAGCCTGCTGACGGCGCGCGCCGTCGCCGTGGGTGGCGG
>JBQCES010000064.1:0-4556 GCA_051960055.1 Angustibacter sp.
CTGTCGGTGGTCTCTCCTAGGTTGGCGGGCATGGAGATCACCGCCGTGGCTGGTGCCGCGCCCGTCGTGGGTGCGAGCACGGGCGCGGTGCTGGTCGAGCGGGGTCGGGCGGTGCAGGCGCGGCTGCTGGCGGTCGAGGCCGAGCGGCTGGGCTGGGCGGCGGCGGTGCTGGCGGAGTGCGTGGCCGATGCGCCGGCGTTGCTGCACGGCAGCGAGGCGGAGGCGTTCGCGCGCTCGCTGGCCGAGAGTGAGATCGCCTGCACGCTCGGGATCAGCCTGGCCGCGGCCGGTGACCTGCTGGCCCTGGCCGAGCGGGTCACCACCGTCATGCCCGAGGTGCTGACCGCGATCAGCGAGGCGCGGATCGACGTCGCGCGGGTGCGGGCGCTGGTCGAGGCCACGAACGTCCTGGACGACGCCACCGCCGAACGCGTTGCGACGCAGCTGGTCTCGGCGCTGGACGCACCGGTGTGGGACGGGCCGTCCCCACGCGCCTGGAAGGCCCGCGTGCACCGCGCGGTCATGCGCGCCGACCAGCACGCCGCCCACCGCCGCCGCCAACGCGCCCTGGCCGACCGGCGGATCAGCGTGTGGGCCGAGGCCGACGGCATCGCCGTCCTGCAGGTGCGCGCCGACGCCACCCACATCAGCCTGATCGAGCAGGTCCTCACCGACCTGGCCGCCCAGCTCCCCGAGGCCGACCCCGACACCGGCGAAGTGGTCACTCTGGCCCAGCGCAAGGTCGACGCCCTCACCGACCTGTGCCGACGCGTCGCCGACCACACCGACATCCCCGACCTGCCCACCGTGCCGGTGCGGCGGGTGCACGACCTCGGCCTCGTCCTGCACACCGACACCCTGTTCGACACCGGACCCCGCAGGCAGTCCCTCGGCGAGCTGCGCGGCCTGGGCGCACCCACACCCCTGGACGCCACCAGTGCCCGGACCCTGGCCCAACAGCAGCTGCGCCACGGCACCGCCGTCCAAGTGCTTGTGGTCGACGACACCGGCGCCCTGGCGCACGTCGTCCGCCTCACCGACCCCACCGTCTGCGACAGCAGGCAGGGGCTGCTCGAGGCGGTGCGAGGCTCCCTCGCGCACCCGCCACCCACCTCGACCGACCGCTACCGCCCCACCACCGCCATCACCCGCCACGTCCTGGCCGAGGCCCCCAACTGCACCTTCTACGACTGCCCCCGCCCCGCCCGCCGCTGCGACCTCGACCACGACGACCCCTGGCCCCGCGGACCGACATCGATCACCAACCTCGACCCCAAGTGCCGACGCCACCACCAGCCCAAGACCCACGCCCTGGTGCGATCCCACCTGCACACCGGATCCGGACGAGGACCGCGCGAGGTGACCTGGACCCTGCGAAACGGCCTCCAGGTCACCACCCGACCCGAGCCCCTCCCCGGGTGCGGCGACTGAGTCTGCCCTCAGTCGGCGGTGTCCCCGCGGGCCCGGCGGGCGCTGCGGTACGCCGGCTCACGCAGGCGGGTCACCCAGTCGTACGGCGCGAGGCCGGGCAGCGGGTTGACCACCGGGTCGAACGTCACGTCGGCGTCCGCGGCAGTAGTGGTCGGCTGGTCGAGGCGCAGCGTGCCGAACGGCTGCCACGCACCCATGCCGTGAGCCCACGACAGCTCGACGGCCCGCTCGCCCTGAGGCACGGCGCGCAGCAGCACCGGGCCGCCAGCCGTGCGGTAGGGCAGCAGCGTCGTCATGGCCCGCTGCGGCGTGAACGCGGGGACGAGGGCGAAGCGCGTGAGGGGTCCGGTGCCCGTCGTGGAGAAGAGCAGGTCGCCGTGCCGTCCGCCGCCGAGCTCGACGCGCACGGCCAGGCCGAAGACGTCCGGAGACGGCGCGGGCAGCCCGACCGCTCGCGACCAGCGCACGACCACGTCGTCCGTGCCGGCGTCGTCCAGCCACGCGACGCCCGAGGCGACCGGGCTGCCGAACCGCTCGAGCACGCCCCGAGTTACGGCACCGCGGGGGTGCAGCGGCTTGGCGGCCGGACGCACCGCGTCGACCACGCCGATGGCGGCACGCAGCACCTGCCCTCCCGCGGCACTGGCGGCACTGGCGGCTCGGGCGGCTCGGGCAGCTGGGTCGAGAGTGCGCATGCGACCTTCCTACCCCGTCGACCCGGGGGCACGCCTCACAGCGGGCTGATCCCCCAGGTGCCCTCGTGCTCGTCGCCCGGCTCGAGGACGACGACCCCGGCGCCCGCGCGGTCAGCGGCGTTGAACGCGTCCGGCGGGCAGGTCATGGGCTCGACCGCCACGCCGCGTCGCCGCAGCGGCTCCGGCAGGGTGTCGCCGGTGAACACCTGGGCGTAGGGGTAGGCCGCGTCGGCCCAGAGCACGACGCCGCCGTCCGGGCCCTCGAGCCGCGCGCGCCACCGGCCGTCCGCATCGCGCGTGAGGTCGGCGTAGGCGGTGTCGAGCACGCGGTCGCCGATCGGGCGCGGCTCGCGCAGGTCGGCGGGCGTGCCGTCGACCGCCCGACTACCGGTGGGGATGCCCCGCGCGTCGGTGTCGAAGCAGGTGGCCGCCGGAAGGCTGAGCGTCGCGTCGTCCACGAGCGCGGCGCCCACCGTGAGGTACGGGTGCGAACCCGTGCCGTACAGGCAGCGGGCGCTGCCGACGTTGCGGGCTCGAGTGCTCACCGTGAGCCCGTCGTCGTCGAGCCGGTAGGTCACGTGGCAGTCCAGGGACGTCGGCCAGCCCGGCTGCGGCGGCACGACGTACCGCCACGTCACCGCGTCGGCGCGCACGTCGACCGGCTGCCAGGTCACCCACCGGCCCAGGCCGTGGATCGCCGTGTCGTGCTCGGGCTCGGTGATGGCCAGCTGCTGCGGCCCGTCAAGCTCGTAGCGGCCCCCGGCGATGCGGTTGGGCCACGGCAGCAGGGTCTGGCCGCGCCCGCCCGAGGGCCGCTCGTCCTCGGTGAAGCCGTCGACCAGGCCTCGGCCGTCGAACCGGTAGGCCCGCAGACCGGCCGCGACGGCCACCGTGTCGACCTCGTGCCGGCCGTGCCGGATCGTCACCTGCTCACCACTGGGTGGCAGGGGCTGAGGTGCGCGCACCGACGCGTCGAGGGTCATGCGCGCATTCTGGCGCAGGCGGCTCAGGCGCTGTTGGAGGTGTCGGACGACGAGCCGGTGGCCGACGGGTTCGGCGTCGGCGCCGCGCCCCTCGGCCCCATGTGGTCCGGACGCGCCCCGACCATCACCGCCGTGAGCGTCGAGCCGCTCTTGGTCGCCAGCACGCTCACCGTGTCGCCCTTCTTCAGCGACGAGATGCCGCCCGAGCGGGCCGCGACCCGAGTCGTCGAGGTGATGGCGTAGGTGGCCGTGTAGCCGTCAGAGCTCTTGAGCGACAGGCTCTTCGCCGACACCGCGGTCACCTCGCCGGTCTGCACGACGACCGTCTGGGTGCCCGTGCCGTCGCGCTGCGGCACGACGAGCTCGCCGTGCAGCGCACCGCGCGGTCCCATCATCGCGAAGCCGCCCGGACCACCGTGGCGGCCGCCCGGGCCCTTGCCCCAGCCGTCGTGGCCGCCGCCAGGTCCGTCGCCGTCGCCGTCGCCCGGCTGCGCCGCGCCGGACGGTCCGGTGCCGGAGGGCCCGGCCCCCGGCTGCTCGCCGAACGCGGTCTGCGCGCTCGTCAGCCGGACGTCGTCGGAGCCACCGCCGCGCCCGTTCACGAAGGCGGCGGTGCCGACGGTGCCGACCACCAGGGCGGTCGCGAGGCCGGCCACGGCCAGGCCGCGACCGCCGCGCCGTGGGGCCTGCTCGACGTGGTCGGCCGACGGCTCGACCGGCTGCTCCGACGGTGGGACGGCGGCGAAGTCCGGGATCTCAGGGGTGCTCATACCCCGAGAGGGTGGCGGGCGAACCTGGGAAGGCAGCCGCGCGAACCTGGCAGTTGCCTGTGAGCCCTCAGGCGTTGCGGACGGCGGCCGCGGCCTGCAGGCCCAGGATCTCGACCGCCTGCTCGCGCATCTCGACCTTGCGGATCTTGCCCGTGACGGTCATCGGGAAGGCGTCGGTGACGTGCACGTACCGCGGCACCTTGTAGTGCGCGATCTGCCCGGAGCAGAACTCGCGCACCGCCTCGGCCGTCAGCGCCTCGGCGCCCGGCTTCATGATCACCCAGGCCATCAGCTCCTCGCCGTATCGCTCGTCAGGCACGCCCACGACCGAGACGTCGGCGACGTCGGGATGGGTGTAGAGGAACTCCTCGACCTCGCGCGGGTAGACGTTCTCGCCGCCGCGGATCACGAGGTCCTTGATCCGGCCGACGATGTTGACGTACCCCTCGGCGTCCATCGTGGCGAGGTCGCCGGTGTGCATCCAGCGGGCGGCGTCGATGGCCTCGGCGGTCTTGTCGGGCTCGTTCCAGTAACCGAGCATCACGGTGTGCCCGCGGGTGCACAGCTCGCCGGCGGTGCCGCGCGGCCCGGTGAGCCCGGGGACCGGGTCGACGACCGTGCTCTCCAGGTGCGGGGTGGTGCGGCCCCCGGGCGCGGTGCGGCGGGGCAGGTCGTCG
>JBQCES010000065.1:0-23353 GCA_051960055.1 Angustibacter sp.
GCCGCGCGCCGCGGCCGCGGGGGCCGCCGCCCCTCGGCCCCGGGCGCGCGACTACCCAGGCACGCATCGCCGAGCGCTCAGCGCTGGAGGTGGACGTCCTGCTTCTGCACCGCCGCGATGTCGCGCGAGGCCAGCTTCAGCAGCTCGACTCCGAGGTCGTGCAGTGCACGGGCGGCCGCCACCTCGTCGCCGATCTCCGGGACGTCCAGGTCGTGCGGGTTGCGCCGCGCGTGGCCGTGGCCCTCGACCGTGCCGTCGCCGGTCGTGAGGACCGCGTGCGCCGCCGTGCCGTCCTCGTGGTCGAAGACGTTGAGCGTGACGTGCCAGGTGTGGACGGTGCTCATGCCGTCGCCTCCTCGGTCCTGGGGTCTTCACTCGATGCCACTCCTGCCGCGGCGGTGTCGCCAGGGCCGTTTGTCCCTGGCCGGGGCGGTGCCGGCTCACCGACAGTGGTGGTGCACGACAGCGAAGGGAGAGGGCCATGCACGCAGCAGTCGGCGACCGGATCGTCGTCCCCGGCCTGCACCTCAGCGAGCCGACCCGCGACGGCGAGATCATCGAGGTGCACGGCGAGAACGGCGAGCCGCCGTACGTCGTGCGGTGGAGCGACACGGGTCACGTGAGCACGTACTTCCCAGGCCCCGACGCGCACATCAGCCACCACGAACCGTCCGGTGGCGGCGCGCTGCAGAGCTGACCGCCGTCCGAGCACGGGGTTTGACGCCACGCGCTCTCGCGGTGTCACACTCCCCGCGTGCTGGGCGACGACTTCGCGGCCGACCTGGCGGCGGCGCGCACCGGTGACGAGGCGGCGTTCGCTCGCATCTGGCGGCGCACGCAGCCGGCGTTGCTGCGCTTCCTGCGCGTCCGCGATCCCGCGCTGGCCGACGACGTCGCCGCCGAGGCGTGGATCACGGCCGTCGACCGCCTGAGCGACTTCGAGGGCGACGAGTCCGGGTTCCGGGCCTGGATGACCACCATCGCCCGGCGCCGCCTGATCGACCACCACCGCCGCGCCACCCGGCGACCCGAGCGCCTCACCGACTCCGACGTCGAGCTGGAGCACTCCGCCCCCACGGTCGCCGACACCGCCGACGTGGCGGACGAGCGCGCGTCCACCGAGCGCGCGCTCCGGCTCATCGCCCAGCTGCCGCCCGACGTCGCCGAGATGGTGGCGCTGCGCGTCGTCGTCGGGCTCGACGTCGCGCAGGTCGCCGAGATCGTGGGCCGCAAGCCCGGCGCCGTCCGTGTCGCCGTCCACCGCGGCCTGCGCAAGCTCGCGGCGATCCTCGAGCGATCCACCCCGACTCACCCGGGGCTGTAACGCCCGGGCGGCCCACGACGTTCAGGGACCGAGATGCCTGAGCTGCCGCGCGACGACCACGAGCTGCCGATCGACCCGTGGACCCTGGAGGGTCTGCTGGCCGACCAGCGGCCATCGGTCGATGCCGCGGCTCCTCCCGGGACGTCGGCGCTCGCGGACCTCGTGTCCGCGGCTCGGCTCCCGGCCCACGACAGCGAGCTCGTCGGGGAGGACGCCGCGGTCGCGGCGTTCGTCGCTGCGCGGGACAGCGCAATCTCGTCCACGCGTACCCGACACCGGAGGACCTCCGTGCTCTCGACCCTCATTGGATCCAAGCTGGCTCGGGCCGCCGCCGCCGGCGTCGTGACGCTCGGCGGCGTCAGCGCCGCCGCGTTCACCGGCTCGCTGCCGGACGGCGCTCAGGCCCTGGCGCACCAGGTGATCGGCGCTCCGGCGGCCGACGACACCGACGCCGCCGCCGCCGACTCCACCGACTCGACCGACGTCGCCGAGACGCCGGACGACGACGCCACCGACACCGCCACCGACACCGCCACCGAGACCGCCACCGAGACCGCCACGGCCACCGACGAGCCCACCAGCTCGCCGTCCGCGACGCCGGTGGGTCCGAACGCGACCGGCCCCGCGGCGTTCGGCCTGTGCACCGCCTACACCGCCCAGGTGCGCGCCGGCCACACGCCCGACGCGTCCGCTCCGGCCTGGCGCAACCTGGCGCAGGCGGCCGGCGGCGAGGCGAACATCGCGTCCTACTGCGGCACCGTCACCGCGCCGGGGCGCAGCGCCGACCACCCGACCGGCTCGCCGACGTCGAACCCGGGTTCGACCCACAAGCCCACCAAGGCCCCGGCCACGCACCCGACCGGCTCGCCCACGAGCCACCCCGGTGCGACCCACGAGGCGACCGACCAGCCGACCGACCAGCCGACCGACCAGGCCCGTCCGACCGACGCCGGGACGCGCCCCGCGCGCTGACGCCGCTCCACCCTCGCGCCCAGCCGTGCACCTCGTGTACAAGGTGCACGGCTGGCCCGCGTCAGGCGTGCACCTCGTGTACAAGGTGCACGGGGAGGGGCGCCGGGGGTCAGGCGGACTGACGGGCCGGTTGGCGAGCGTCGCTGCCCTTGCGGCTGCGGACGTCGCCCGTCATGTCCTCGAGCTCGCGCCCCTTGGTCTCGTCGACCTTCCACAGCACGAAGAAGAACGAGATGGCCGCGAACGCGGTGTAGAGGCCGTAGGCCAGTACCAGCGAGATCGCGGCCAGCGGCGGGAACGTCGTGGTGATGATGAAGTTCGTGAGCCACTGCGCGGCCGCCGACACCGACAGCGCGGCGCCGCGGATGCGGTTGGGGAACATCTCGCCCAGCAGCACCCACACCACCGGACCCCAGGTGGCGCCGAACGAGACGACGAAGAGGTTCGCGCCCACGAGCGCCACCGGCCCCCACACGCCGTCGAGGCTCGGCGTCTTCGTGCCGTCGGCACCGGTGACGATGCTGGCCTGCGTGAAGGCGACCGTCATCGCGCCGAGCGCCACCGCCATACCCGCCGAGCCGCACAGCAGCAGCAGCCGGCGACCGATCTTGTCGACCAGCAGGATGGCGATCACCGTCACGGCCATGTTGGTGACCGACGTGATCACCGAGATGACGAACGAGTTGGACTCGCTGAAGCCCACCGCCTGCCACAAGGTCGTCGAGTAGTAGAAGATCACGTTGATGCCGACGAGCTGCTGGAACGCCGAGAGCGCGATGCCCACCCAGACGATCGGTAGCAGGCCGAAGGTGTTGCCCCGCAGGTCCTTCAGCGACGGCTTGTCCTCGCGCTTCAGCGACTTCTGGATGTCGTCGATCTTGCGCTCGGGCGAGCGCATGCCCACGAACCGGCGCAGCACGTCGGCCGCGCGCTTCAGCTCACCGGACGCCACCAGGTAGCGCGGCGACTCCGGGATCTGGATCGCGAGGATGCCGTAGACCAGCGACGGCACGACGCCGACGAGGAACATCCAGCGCCACGCGGGAAGGCCTGCGATGACCTTGTCGGCGCCACCGGCGGTGTTGGCCCAGAAGGCGTCCGACAACAGCGCCACGAAGATGCCGATGGTGATCGCCATCTGCTGCAGCGACCCCAGCCGCCCGCGCATCGACGCCGGTGCGATCTCGGCGATGTACGCCGGTGCGATCACCGAGGCGATGCCGATGCCCAGACCGCCCACGAGCCGCCAGAACGCGAGGTCCCACACCGAGAAGGCCAGGCCCGCACCGATCGAGCTCGCGAAGAACAGGATCGCGCCGATGAGCATCACGCGCGTGCGTCCCCACCGGTCGGCCCAGCGTCCGGCGTACCAGGCGCCGGCCGCGCAGCCGAGCAGGGCGATCGCCACGACGAAGCCCGTGATGAACTTCGACAGCGCGAACTGACCCTCGACGGCGTCGACCGCGCCGTTGATCACCGAGCTGTCGAACCCGAAGAGGAACCCGCCGACGGCCGCCGCCACCGACAGCATCACCACCTTGCCGTGGTCGTTGCTCCGCTCAGCGCGTTGGTCGGCGTCCTGCGTGGCAGCCATGAGGTCCCCTTCGCCGGGTTCGTCCGTGATCAGTGGGTACCGTCCAAGTTCTACGCCCGGCCCGAGCACGCGGCCACCCGAGCGGCGCAATCGGGCCGCAGGGCGGGCGTGGTCAGAGCCACTGCCGCGAGCCGGTAGGATGGATCCCGTCGGCGCGCGCCGTCTGCACGAACTGGCCTTCGACGCCAGGGCGGACGACGGCCCCCAGGCAGTCATCAGGCGTTCCGACACCCCACCGGCCAGCAACCGCTGACGACCCGGTGCCGAGGGTGCCCCTGGAGCGCCCCCCTGGCGTGTCGACGCTCCCACCGTCGCTGGTGAGGCCGCCGTGCGCCGTGCCACGGAAACGAGTTCCTTCGCAGTGTCTTCTCTCCCCGTTCTGACCGCTGACGTCACCGACGCCGGCACCCCTGACTTCGCCGCGCTGGGTCTGCCCGAGCGCATCGTCGAGCGACTCGCTCGCGACGGCATCACCACCCCCTTCCCGATCCAGGCCGCGACCGTGCCGGACGCCCTCGCCGGCCGCGACGTGCTCGGCCGCGGCCAGACCGGTTCGGGCAAGACCCTCGCCTTCGGCCTGCCCGTGCTCACCCGCCTCGCCGGTGGCCGCGCCGCCAGCCGCAAGCCGCGCGCGATCGTCCTCGTGCCGACGCGTGAGCTGGCCATGCAGGTGCACGACGGGCTGGAGCCGCTGGCGCACGTCGTCGGCGTCCGCATCAAGCTCGTCGCCGGCGGCCTGCCGTACTTCAAGCAGATCCAGGCCCTCGAGCGCGGCGTCGACCTGCTCGTCGCGACGCCCGGCCGTCTCACCGACCTGGTCGAGCGCGGCGCCTGCGACCTGTCGGACGTCGAGGTGACCGTGCTCGACGAGGCCGACCACATGTGCGACATGGGCTTCCTGCCCGCCGTGAGCGCGCTGCTCGACTTCATGCCCAAGAACGGCCAGCGCCTGCTCTTCTCGGCCACCCTCGACGGCGACGTCGACACCCTGGTGCGCCGCTACCTCACCGACCCGGTGACCCACTCCACCGACGAGGCCACGGCGTCCGTGACCACGATGGAGCACCACGTCTGGCTCGTGAAGCCGAACCACAAGGCGCCCCTGACGGCGGCTCTGGCCGCGCGCGAGGGCCGCACCGTGGTGTTCGTGCGCACCAAGCTGGGCGCCGACCGCGTCGCCGGCCAGCTGCGCGAGCAGGGCGTGCGCGCAGCCGCGCTGCACGGCGGCCTCGGCCAGGGTCAGCGCAACCGCACGCTCGGCGCGTTCAAGGACGGCCACGTGCCGGTGCTCGTCGCCACCGACGTCGCCGCCCGCGGCATCCACGTCGACGACGTCAGCCTCGTCGTCCAGGTCGACCCCCCGGCCGACCACAAGGACTACCTGCACCGCGCGGGCCGCACCGCGCGCGCCGGTGGCACCGGCACGGTCATCACGCTCGCGCTGCCGCACCAGCGGCGCACGGTCGAGCGGCTCACCTCGGCCGCGGGCGTCGACGCCCGGCCCGAGCCGGTGTTCCCCGACGGCGACCAGCTGATCGCGGTGACCCGCGGCGCGGTGCCGAGCGGCGTCGAGGTGGCCGAGCGCGACCTCTTCCCGCCGAAGCGTCCGGCCCGCACGGGCCGCCCGCACCGCCCGGGAGGCCCGCGCCGCACCGGCTCCGGACCGCGTCACGACGGCCCGTTCCGCAGTGACCGCGGCGAGCGCCGCGACCGGCCGGAGCGTGGGGAGCGCAGTGACCGCGGTGAGCGTGGCCAGAGCCGCGGCCACGAGTACCGCGGCAACCGCAGCGGTGGCGCTCCTCGCGGCAACCGCACGCCGCGCTAGCGCCGGCTGCGCCTAGCGCGCGGGGGCGCCTCGGCGTCGCTCGACCCAAGTCTGCTCGGGCACGTGCTCGAGGCTGGGTCGACCGAACAGCCAGCCCTGCGCGTGGTCGCATCCCATCTCGCGCAGCAGCTGCGCCTGCTGCTCGGTCTCGACACCCTCGGCGGTGACCTGGTGGCCGTGGGCGTGGGCCAGCTCGACGACGGCCCGCACCACGGCACTGGGGCGCTCGCTGCCGTCGAGGCGGCTCACGAACGAGCGGTCGACCTTGATGAAGCCGACCGGCAGCTCCTGCAGGTACGCCAGCGCGGAGTAGCCGGTGCCGAAGTCGTCGATACCGGTCTTGATGCCCGTGGTGGCGAGCCGGCGCATGGCGTCCTGCGCCGGCGAGCCGCCCGGCACGAGGCTGGTCTCGGTGAGCTCCAGCCGCAGTGCGGTCGGCCCCACGCCGTACGAGTCGAGCACGTCGAGCACGTACTCGTCGAAGCCCGGCTGCTCCAGCGTGCGGGCCGACACGTTCACCTGCATCGTGAGGTCCGCGTTGCCCTGGCGCGCCCACTCGGCGAGGGTCGCGACGCCCTCCTCGAGCATCCAGTGGTCGAGCGCCACGACGAGCCCGGTGTCCTCGGCGACGTCGATGAAGTTCTCGGGCAGCATCAGGTCGCCGGAGTCGTCGACCAGCCGCATCAGGGCCTCGACGCCGACGACGCGCTCGTCGACCAGCCGCACGATCGGCTGGTACACCGCCGACAACCGACCGCGCTCGATCGCCGATCGCAGCCGCCGCTCGGTGGCGAGCCGGCTCTCGGCCTCGGCGTGCAGCTGGCTGTCGTAGACGGCGATGCGGTCGCGGCCCGCGCCCTTGGCGCGGTACATCGCGAGGTCGGCCTCGCGGAACAGCTCGCCGGCCGAGCGCCCTGAGTGCGAGGCGACGGCGACGCCGATGCTGCCGGTGCACACCATGTCGACGCCCTCGATCACCAGTGGCTGGCGCACCTCGTCGAGCAGCCAGCGGGCGACGTCGCACGCGGCGTCCACGCCCGCCACCCACGGCAGCAGGACGACGAACTCGTCGCCGCCGAGCCGCGCCACCGTCGGCGCGCAGTCGCTCACACCCGAGAGCTCGAGCGCGGAGGTCAGGCGGTCGGCGACGGCCACGAGCAGCGCGTCACCCACGGTGTGGCCGAGAGTGTCGTTGACGAGCTTGAAGCGGTCGAGGTCGAGCAGCAGCAACGCGGTCACGGGGCCCAGGCCCTCGAGGAGGTCGACGGCTTCCTCCTGGCCGGCCTGCTCGTCGTCGGGGGGTGGCAGCGTCGCGATGCTGCGGCGGGTGAGGTCGTCGAGCACCGCCCGGTTGGCGAGGCCGGTGAGGCCGTCGCGGGCCGCCATGCGAGCGACCTCTCGCTCGGCGCCGCGCTGGGCCGTGACGTCGACCGTCGCCCCGAAGACGCCGGTCATCCGCTCGCCGTCGAACACCGGGCGCGACCACGCCACGAGCTCGCGCCAGCCGCCGTCGCCGTGGCGCAGCCGCAGCGTCTCGGTGCGGCCCTCGGGGCTGTCGGCGAGGTGGGTCGTCAGGTCGCAGCGGCGGCGGTCGTCGGGGTGCAGCAGCGACTCCCACAGCTCCACGGTGGGGTTGGCGCTCGGGTCGACGCCGGTGATCGCGAACATCTCCTCCGACCACTGCAGCCGGTCGGACACCGCGTCCCAGCGCCACAGCCCGGTGCCCGTGAGCGACGACGCCGCGAACAGCCGCAGTCGCTCACCGGCCAGATCGGTCTCCATCGTCGACGCCGCCATGGCGGACGCGCCGGTGAACGCCAGGAGCGCGAGGACGTCGCGGTCCTCGTGCGTGAAGGCGTGCGGCTCAGGAGCGGCCAGCATGATCACGCCGAACGCCTCCAGGCCGTGGGCCAGCGGCGCGAGCACGGCCGAGCGCATCCCAAAGTGCCGGTGGATCGGCGTCTGCGCCCACGGCAGGCGCGACAAGTCGTGGTGCGCCACGGGCTCACCGACGCGCAGGCACTCCTCGCTGATCGACTCGGTCGTGGGGAAGCGCAGGCCCGGGTCGAGGCCCTCGGGCCCCCCGGACGTCGCGGCGACCCGCAGGTGCGCGCCGTCGAGCAGCGAGACCACGACGGCGCCGCCGATGAGCCGGTGCGCCTCGTCGGCCAGGGCCTGGGCGACGTCGTCGACCACCGGGCCCGCGCGGGAGACGTGCTGCTGCACCTCGACCAGCACCTTGAGCCACTGGTCGGCACCCGCGTACCAGCCGGGAGCGGGATCAGGCGGATGGCGTGCGTCGTCGACGTCTGCCATGCCACCTCCTCCCTGAGCCGCGCGGCACGTCATCGTTGCACGCAGAGCAGGGCGTTGTCGCTCAATCCGGCGACATACGGGCGCACGTCGCCCGTGCGGCTCAGGCGTGGATGCCGCACTCCGTCTTGGCTCGCCCCGCCCACCGGCCGGCACGCGGGTCCTCGCCAGGCTCGACGCGCCGGGTGCAGGGCTCGCACCCGATGCTCGGGAAGCCGTTGTCGCGCAGCGGGTTCCGCACCAGATCGTGCTCGCTCTCGTAGGCCACGAGCTGCTCGGTGGTCCACCGCACGAGCGGGTTGACCTTGAGCAGGTCGTGCGCGTCGTCCCACGCGACGGCGGCAGCCCGCGCGCGCGTCGGCGAGTCCTCACGCCGCACGCCAGTGACCCACGCGGCGTACGGCTCGAGCGCTCGCGCCAACGGCTCGACCTTGCGCAGGAAGCAGCACAGGCCGGGGTCGCGCTCGTGCAGGGCGGGTCCGAACTCGCGGTCCTGCTCCTGCACGGTCTGCCGGGGCCGGACGTCGAGCACCCGCACCGGTAGCTGCCGAGCCACCCGGTCGCGCGTGGTGAGCGTGTCGGCGAAGTGCAGCCCGGTGTCGAGGAACAGCACCTCGACGCCCGGCACGACGCGTGACACGACGTGCGGGAGCACGGCGTCCTGCATGCTCGAGGCCACCACGAGGCGGCCGCCGACGTCGCTCACCGCGGCCTGCGCCCACGCCACGATCTCGTCGGCCGTGGCGTCCTCGAGCTCGGCTGCCGCGCTGTCGACGGCTCGCCGCAGCTCGTCCTTCGCCTGCGCGTCGCGGCTCATCCGAGCTCACCCTCGTCGGCGCGCACGGCCCACTGGGCGAACCGCTCCCCCGGCTCGCGGCCGGCGAGGAAGCGGCGCACCACGCGCTCGACGTAGTCGGGCAGCTCGTCCGCGATCACCTTGTGGCCGCGCACCTTGCGGCCGAAGCCGGCGTCGAGACCGAGCGCGCCGCCGAGGTGCACCTGGAATCCGGCGACCTGCGTGCCGTCGTCCGTCGTGACGATCTGGCCCTTGAGCCCGATGTCGGCGACCTGCACGCGGGCGCACGAGTTGGGGCAGCCGTTGACGTTGAGCGTGATCGGGGTGTCGAGGCCGGGGGCGACGTCGGCGAGCCGGCGCTCGAGCTCGGCGACGGCTCGGGCCGCGGGCTGCGTGGTCTCGACGATCGCGAGCTTGCAGAACTCGATCCCGGTGCAGGCCAGCGTGTAGCGGCGGAAGGGACTCGGCCGGGCCTGCAGGCCGAGCCCGTCGAGCGCGGTGACGAGCGAGTCGATCTGCGGCTCGTCGACGTCGAGCACGAGCACCTTCTGGTGGGGCGTCAGGCGCACGCGGTGCGAGCCGTGGCGCTCGGCCAGGTCGGCGAGATCGCGCAGCAGCGTGCCGGAGACCCGGCCCGCCACCGGCGTCGCACCGACGAAGAACCGGCCGTCGCGTTGGAGGTGCACCCCCACGTGGTCACCGGGGTCGGCGGACGGCGGCGCCGCGGGCCCGTCGAGCAGCGGCCGGCCGAGGTAGTCCTCGACCACCTCGCGGAACCGCTCGACCCCCCAGTCGGCCAGGAGGTACTTCAGCCGGGCCTTGTTGCGCAGCCGCCGGTAGCCGTGGTCGCGGAACACCGAGGTCACGGCTGCCCAGACGTCGGGGACGTCGTCCAGCGGCACCCACGCACCCAGACGCTCGGCCAGCCGCGGGTTCGTCGAGAGGCCGCCGCCCACCCACAGGTCGAAGCCGGGCCCGTGCTCGGGGTGCACCACCCCGGTGAAGGCGATGTCGTTGATCTCGTGGACGACGTCACTGACCGGCATGCCGGTGAGTGCGGTCTTGTACTTGCGGGGCAGGTTGCTGAAGTCGGGGTTGCCGACGTAGCGACGGGTGATCTCCTCGATCGCGGGCGTGGGGTCGACGACCTCGTCGGCGTGGATGCCGGCCACGGGGCTGCCGAGCACCACGCGCGGGCAGTCGCCGCAGGCCTCGGTGGTCTGCAGGCCGACGGCCTCCAGGCGCTCCCAGATCGCGGGCACGTCCTCGATGCGCACCCAGTGCAGCTGGACGTTCTGCCGGTCGGTGAGGTCCGCGGTGTCCCGCGCGTACGTGCTCGACAGCTCGCCGACGACGCGCAGCTGCTCGGTGGTGAGCGCACCGCCGTCCACGCGAACGCGCAGCATGAAGTAGCGGTCCTCGAGCTCGTGCGGCTCGAGCGAGGCGGTGCGGCCGCCGTCGATGCCGGGACGGCGCTGGGTGTAGAGGCCCCACCAGCGGAAGCGACCGTGCAGGTCGTCGCTCGGGATCGAGTCGAAACCGCTGCGAGAGTAAGTCTCTTCAATCCGCTGCCGGACGTTGAGTGGGTCGTCCTCGGCCTTGACCCGTTCGTTGGCGTTGAGCGGTGTGCGGTCGCCGGCGGCCCACTGGCCGTGCTGTTGCTGGCGCCTGCTGGGCGAGGCGGAGCGAGCTGCTGCGGTCGTCGAGGTCATGCGTCCTCATCGGTGCTGGGCGCGGCGCACCTACGCGGTGCCGCGCTGCGACTGACGACGTGTGCGTCGTCGGGCCGGGGTCAGCAGCCGCGACAGACCATGCTGCGCGTGCGCCCGAAGTCGACGTGTCGTCGGCTCACGAGGAGGGGCTGCACGGGGGTCACGCGACGAGCCTGGCACCGTCGTCCGGTGCGCGGAGCCCCGCTCTCAGCATGTGGGCAGCTCGGGTGCGACGGCCGGCACGCGGCCGCCGCACCCGTCCCCTCCTGGCTGCCGTCCTGGCACCAGGCTCAACGAGCGAGGTCGGCCGAGGTCACGCCCCGCCGTCCACCCTTCCGCCACCCAGCCCGCTTTCCGCCAGCCCGGCCGCTCTCCGCTCACAGGCTGCGGCTTGGGCGGCGCAAGGCCTGATGCCTCCGCCACCCAGGCCGCAGCCGGCCGGCGCAAAGCGGCCCAGCTGGCGGAAAGGGGCTCTGGTGGCCGCGGGGCGACGGGAGGCTCAGCGGGCGGAACGGTCCTCTTCGCGCAGGCGCGACTCGGTGCGCCGGTCGGGGTGGATGCCGCGCTTGTCGGCGTAGAAGGCGCGCACGCGGTCCATGTCGGCCACGACGTCACCCGTGGGTACGAACGACTCACCGAAGCCCGCCGTGCGCGTGGGGCGGTCGACGAAACCGAGCACGATCGGCATCCGCGAGGCGCGGGCGATGCGGTAGAAGCCGGACTTCCAGTAGTCCGCCTTCTTGCGCGTGCCCTCGGCCGCCACGACGAGCAGGAAGGGCTCGCCGCTGCGCGCCTGCTTCATCAGCATGCGGATGAGCCCGGCCGGGTGCTCGCGGTCGACCGGGATGCCGCCGGTGGCGCGCAACAGCGTGCCGAGCGGACCCTTGAACGCCTCCTGCTTGATGAGCGCCCGCGGAGAGACGCCGCCGTGCCACATCACGAGGATCATCACGACCCAGTCCCAGTACGACGTGTGGGGCGCCCCCACGACGATGCCCATGTGCGGCGTCTCGCCGACGACCCGCCAACGCACCAGCCGCAGCACCAGGGACGCGACACGGCGCCTCATGAGCGCACTTCCGCCTGGACCATGGGGGAACCATAGGGCCAACCGCGCCGCGCCGGCCCGCCGCACCCGGCTGCGGTTGCAGGCCGGTCGACCCGGCCACAGGATTCCGACATGCCCCGCCTGCGCACCGTGTCGCCGTCCCAGCCCGGCTACACGCGCCGGCGCAGCGGCAAGGGCTTCGTCTACGTCGACGACTGCGAGCGTGTCACCGACCCCGACGAGGTCTCGCGCATCAAGGCCCTGGTGATCCCGCCGGCGTGGAAGGACGTCTGGATCTGCAAGGCGCGCAACGGCCACATCCAGGCGGTGGGCACCGACGACGCCGGACGCCGGCAGTACCTCTACCACCCGGTGTGGCGCCAGCAGCGCGATCAGGCCAAGCACGACCGCGTGCTCGAGGTGGCGGCGCGACTGCCCAAGGCGCGCCGTCAGGTGGCGAAGGACCTCGCGCTCGACGGCATGCCGCGCGAGCGCGCGCTGGCCGCGGCGTTCCGGCTGCTCGACCTCGGCTTCTTCCGCATCGGCGGCGAGACGTACGCCGAGCAGAACGGCAGCTACGGGCTCGCCACCATCACGCGCGAGCACGTGAGCATCGAGGGCGACCTGATCGTGTTCGACTACATCGCCAAGTCGGGTAAGGAGCGCTACGTCGCCGTGGGCGAACCCGCGGTCTGCGACGCCGTGCAGACGTTGCGGCGCAGGCGAGGTGGGGGCGACGAGCTGCTCGCGTACCGCGTCGGTCGCGAGTGGGTCGACGTCACGAGCGACGACATCAACGGCTACGTGAAGCAGGTCGTGGGCGGCGAGGTGAGTGCCAAGGACTTCCGCACCTGGCACGGCACGGTGCTGGCCGCCGTCGCCCTGGCGGTGTCGGCGAACGTCGCCTCGTCGCCGACCGCCCGCAAGCGCGCGATCGCCCGGGCGATGAAGGAGGTGTCGGAGTACCTCGGCAACACTCCCGCCGTGGCCCGGGCGTCGTACGTCGACCCGCGGGTGATCGACCTGTACGAGGACGGCGTGACGATCCAGGACGCGCTCGTGAAGCTCGGCGAGGGCGTCGACGTCGGGCAGCCGGCGACCCACGGAGCGATAGAGCGCGCCGTCCTGCGCATGCTGCGCACCCCCACCCGCACGACCTCCCGCCGCCCCTGACCTCTCCCCGTTTCTTGGCGCGGGGGCACCCCGCGCCAGTCCTAGTGGAGTGGGGTGCCCCCGCACCAACGCCGCGTTGGTGTGATCCGCCCCAGCAGGTGGGCTCGCGTGCATGATCACGGCGAGGGGTGGGAGAGGCAGCTACTTGACCTCGCGGTGGGCGCTGCGCCACAGACCCACCGCCAGCGGGACGACGATCCACACCGCCACGGACGTCGCCGTCTGGGCCCCCTTGCCGCCGAGGTCGAACATCGACAGCCGCCCGAACGCCCCGAACACGTCGAGCCACTCACCCGCCGACTTCAGCACGTTGTCGCTGACGAGCGCGAACAGCGTCGGGGCTACGAAGAACGCCGTGAGCGCCGCGCCGGTCACCGGGATCAGCGCCCCGAAGCCCGCGCCCATCAGCACGTAGAGCAGCTGGACGACGAGCTCGCCACCGACCGTCTGGCCGTCGAGGCTCCATGTCACGCCGTCACCGGTGATGAGCCCCGCCAGCCCCACCGCGAGCGCCGTCAGCGCCAGCACGGTGACGAAGAGCGCCAGCGAGAGCAGCAGGGCAGCCACCACCTTGGCCAGCAGCACGCGCACCCGGCGCGGGGTCAGCGTGAACGTCGTGAGCGCCGTCCGCTGCGACCACTCGCTCGCCATGGCCAGGACCCCGAGCACCGGCACGAGCAGCACGACGGGCGTCATGGCCGAGTCGATGAAGAGGCTCATCGTGATCGGTGTGTCTGAGGCGTTCCAGACGCGCCAGGCCAGCGCCAGCAGCGAAAGCGCGGCGATGGCGCCGAGGATCCAGCGACCGGCGCGGTAGTCGACGGACTTGCGCAGCTCGACGCGGATGAGCCGGCCGAACGACGGCGCGGCGATCCGTCTCGGGGGCAGGGCACGTCCGCGCGCGGGCTGGGTGGTCGTGGTGGTGGTCATGTCGTTCTCCTGCAGTGGTTGTGACGGAAGGGAGGTGGACGCCGGGCCGCTCACGCCGCGGCCGAGCTCGCGAGCGAGGCGCCGGCGGTGAGGCTGAAGAACAGCTCCTCGAGCCCGGCGCCGTCGGCGGCCCGCAGCTCGAGCAGCACCTGGCGCGCCGACGCCGCGATACGCCCGACCTGCTCGGACGTCGCATCGACGGTGAACGCGCCGTCCGAGGTCGCGGTGACGGCGAAGCCGGCCGCCTCCAAGGCCGTGGCGAGGCCCGCGGGATCGAGCGCGCGCACCCGCGTACCCGAACCGGCGAGCAGCTCGCGCAGGTCGCCCTCGGCGATCACCCGGCCCTGCCCGATCACGACCAGCCGGTCGACCGTGGCCTGCACCTCGCTCAGCAGGTGGCTCGACAGCAGCACCGTGCCGCCACGCGCTGCGAAGTCCTGGAGCAGGCCGCGCATCCACCGGATGCCCTCGGGGTCGAGGCCGTTCGCCGGCTCGTCGAGCACGAGCACCTCGGGGTCGCCGAGCAGCGCGACGGCGATCCCGAGGCGCTGGCGCATGCCGAGGGAGTACTGGCCGACGCGGCGCTTCTCGGCCCCGGCCAGCCCGACACGCTCGAGCATGGCGTCGGCTGCGGCGCCTGACGTGCCGAGCAGCTCACCGGCCACGCGCAGGGTCTCGCGGCCGGTGCGGCCGGCGTGCGCGGCCGCGGCGTCGAGCATCACGCCGACCACCCGGCCGGGGTTGGGCAGCTTGGCGTACGGCACGCCGCCCACCGTCGCCGTGCCGGACGTCGGCGGCGTGAGACCGGTGAGCATGCGCAGGGTGGTGGACTTGCCGGCGCCGTTGGGCCCGAGGAAGCCGGTGATGGTGCCGGGACGGCACGTGAACGAGACGGAGTCGACGGCGGTGGTGTGGCCGTAGCGCTTGGTGAGGTCGTTGACGGTGATCATGTCGTCGAGCCTCGCGCCCCGACCCGCTCCGCCTCGTCGGCTGCACGTCGGCAGGAGCCCCCGACGAAAGTCGGTGCTTCAGCCACTGCGACCGCGACGTCCGGACGACGACCGGCCCGCCCCGCCGCCCCTACGCTTCAGGACGTGGAGCTGGGGGTCGTGAGGGCGGTCGAGCGCCGGTGGCACGCGGGCCGGGCGCTGGTGACGCGCGCCAGCCCGCGGGCCCGCGACGTGGCGATGGTGCTCGCGTCGCTCGGGGCCGGGGTGGCGTTCGTCGTGACGCTCGACGGCCACTGGCCGACGCTCGTGGTGCTGGGAGCGGGAGCCGCGTGCACGCTCGCTGCGGCCGCGCTGTGGTGGCGGCGCAGCCACCCCGTGGCCGTCACCGTCGTCACGTTGCTGATCGGCACGGTGACGGGGATGCCGGTGGCGTTCTTCCTGGCGCTGCTGACCCTGGCGATCCGCCGCCGCGACCGCGTGCTGGCCGCGCTCACGGCGGTGTCGTTCGTGCTCGACGTCGCCCGCAGCCTCGTCACCGGCGGGAACCTCGTCGGCACGGTCGTGGGCTCGGTGCTCTTCTACACGGCGGTGATCGCGTTCGGCGGCTACGTCGGCGCGCGCCGCGACCTCATCGAGTCGCTGCGCGAGCGCGCCGAGACCGCCGAGGCCGAGCGGGAGCTGCGGGCCGATCAAGCGCGCCTCGGCGAGCGCACCCGCATCGCGGGCGAGATGCACGACGTGCTGGCCCACAAGGTGTCGCTCATCGCCCTGCACGCCGGGGGGCTCGAGGTGAACCCCGACGCCGGCGCAGAGCAGGTCGAGCGCACGGCCGCCCTCGTGCGGACGACGGCCCGGGAGGCGCTCGAGGACCTGCGCCGGGTGCTCGGCGTCCTGCGCACCGACGAGTCTGCGGACGGGTCCGACCTCGCGCCGCCGCCGCAGCTCAGCGACATCGAGCGGCTCGTCGCGGCCTCGCGCGCGGCCGGCGTCGCCATCACGCTCAGGTGCGACGTCGACGGCACGCCCCCCGCCGACGTCAGCCGCACCGCGCACCGCGTCGTGCAGGAGTCGCTCACCAACGTGCACAAGCACGCGCGGTCGGCGGCCACCGACGTCCGGGTGCGCGGCCGTGCCGGCGACGGCCTCGCCGTCGAGGTGGCCAACCAGGTGCCGGTGGCGGCGGCGAGCCTCCTGCCGGGGGCGGGCCTCGGCCTGGTCGGGCTCGCCGAACGCGTGTCGCTCGTGGGCGGCCGGTTGGACGCCGGACCGACGCCGGACGGCGGGTGGCGGGTCGCCGCGCACCTGCCCTGGCCCGACGCAGGGGGAGCCTGATGACCCGAGTCCTGATCGTCGACGACGAGGCGCTCGTGCGCGCCGGCCTGCGGATGATCCTGTCGGCGGCCGACGACCTCGAGGTGGTCGCCGAGGCCGAGGACGGCGCGGACGCCGTCGACGCCGTGCGCGCGCACCGGCCCGACGTGGTGCTCATGGACGTGCGGATGCCCCGGCTCGACGGGCTGCGCGCGACGCAGCAGGTGCTCGCCCTCGACGCGCCGCCGCGCGTCGTGGTGCTCACGACCTTCGACCTCGACGACTACGTGTTCCGGGCGCTCGAGGCCGGCGCGAGCGGATTCCTGCTCAAGGACACCCCACCCCGTGATCTCGTGCGCGCCGTCCAGGTCGTGGCGGCCGGTGACGCGATGCTCTCCCCCACCGTGACGCGCCGGCTCATCGGGCACTTCTCCGACTCCGGCTCGTCGTCGCGGCAGCGGACGGCGTTCGAGCGGCTGGCGGCACTGACCGCCCGCGAGCGCGAGGTGCTGGTGGCCGTGGCGCGCGGGCTGTCGAACGCCGAGGTGGGGCGCGAGCTGTTCATGAGCGAGGCGACGGTGAAGGCGCACGTGTCGCGGCTGCTCACCAAGCTGGACGCCACCAACCGCGTGCAGGTGGCGATCGTGGCTCACGATGCCGGTATTGCCTGAGGACAGTGGTCTCTCTGAGTAGTCTTCCGATGACTCATTGCTACCAATCACGTCTCTGGAGACCTCATGCGCGTACGCGCCCTCCTCGGTCTGGCCGCCGCCGTCACCCTCGCGGCCGCTTCAGCGCTCACCACCGCCAGTGGCGCTCAGGCCTCCACCAGCCGGGTGAGCCTCGCGACGGGCAGCAAGACCACCACCGCCGGCTTCCGCCTCCGCGTCGCCGGCAAGATCGTCGCGCCCTCGCCGCGCCGGAAGGTCCGCATGCAGTACTACGCCGGCGGCCGGTGGCACACGTGGGCCACCGCGACCTCGACCAGCCGCGGGTCGTTCTCACTCGTCTACCGCGCTGCCCCTGGCCACCACACGGCTCGCGTGTACGTGTCGGGCAGCAAGGGCTACCGCGGCATCGCCTCGCCGCACTGGAAGGTCCGCGGCTACAAGCCCGGCACGTACGTCGCACCGACGTCCTTCAGCTACGCGGGATCCCGGTGCGTGAAGTCAGGCAGCGCCAAGTGGACGATCCACTACCTGTGGCGCGCGAAGGGCGGCTACTACGTCCAGCTCGGCCACCTGCTCGAGGACGGCCAGCAGATGAGCCAGAAGCCGGTGTCGGTGTACGGCACCGACCGGACCTGGGAGTCCGTGGCTGTCAACGTCTACGGCAGCCGTCCGGACAGCGAGACGCCTCGCCGCGACCAGATCGTGTCTGCCCTCGGACGCTCCTCGGACATCACGGCCTGGCGGAACTTCGAGGCGGAGTTCGCGCAGGAGGTCGCAGTGTCCTGCCCAGCCTGACGGCTGGGTGAGCGCCTCAGTCCCAGCCCAGCTCGTGCAGGCGCGCGTCGTCGATGCCGAAGTGGTGGGCCACCTCGTGCACCACGGTGACCGCGACCTCCTCGACGACGTCGTCGCGGTCGTCGCACATCCGCAGGGTGGGGCCGCGGTAGATCATGATCCGGTCGGGCAGCACGGGCCCGGACATCCAGCCACGCTCGGTGAGCGGGATGCCGACGTAGATGCCGAGCAGGTCGTCCGGCTCGCCCGGTGGCGGCTCGTCGTCCACGAGCACTACGACGTTGCTCATGAGGTCGGTGAGCTCGGGCGGGATGACGTCGAGCGCGTCGGCGACGGCGTCGTCGAACTCGGCGTCGCTCATCTCCACCACGCGACCAGTCTGCCCGCCGCCGACCGCGTGCCGCAGATACCCGCCGAAGTCCGGCAGCGAAGGGCCCCTGAAGCCTGTCGACGCCGGAGAACGGCGGGTATCTGTACGGAGGGGCGGGGCCGAGGTTTTCGGAGGTGCGGGGCCGAGGTGCACGGAGGGGCGGGGCCGAGGTGCACGGAGGGGGCCGTTTTGGTGGTGGCGGTAGGTGTCCCCTATGCTGAACCGCGTCCTCGACGCTGGCACGTTCGGAGGCGTCACGGCGCCCCCATCGTCTAGCGGCCCAGGACACCGCCCTTTCAAGGCGGCAGCGCGGGTTCGAATCCCGTTGGGGGTACCACCTCCCGTTGCCGGTAGGATCGGGAGGAGCACGAAGCAGTTGCAGTTCAAGGCACAGTTGCAGTTCAAGGCCCCGTAGCGCAGTTGGTTAGCGCGCCGCCCTGTCACGGCGGAGGCCGCGGGTTCGAGTCCCGTCGGGGTCGCCAGGTGTGCTGAGCAAGCGCACACTCGGCCAGGTAGCTCAGTTGGTACGAGCGTCCGACTGAAAATCGGAAGGTCGGCGGTTCGACCCCGCCCCTGGCCACCACACCGCCACCTGCCGCGGCGTCCGCGGCGAGGCCGGCGTCCACGGACCTTCGGCCCTGGCCCGGCGCGACCTGTACCGGCTGCACTGAACCCCTCACGGGAGGGGTGGTCATCATGCGACGAACGCATGTCGTCGTGGTCGGGCTCGTGCTCCTGACGCTGGGGGCGTGCGCCGCCGGCGTCAACACCGAGGCGAGCCGCACCGCAGACGCCGGGTTCTGGCTCGGCCTGTGGCACGGGGTGATCAGCCCGATCACGTTCATCATCTCGTTGTTCAAGGACTCGGTGAGCATCTACGAGGTCCGCAACAACGGGAACTGGTACGACTTCGGCTTCATGCTCGGGGTCTCCATAGCGTTCTCCGGCGCCGGACGCTCGAGTGCAGCCGCGACGTCGTCCAGCCGGCGCCGTCGTCCGCGCGCCTGATCCCTCACCGCCCCGGGCGTGCACTTGGGATACGAAGTGCACGCCTACGCGCGCCCAGGCGTGCACTTGGGGTACCAAGTGCACGCCTGGGTCGGGGCGGCGGCGAGGTCAGGCGGCGGTGATCAGGCCGTAGTGGCCGTCGTACCGCCGGTACAGCACCTGCGCCGGACGCCCGGCGGACTCGCGGAAGAACACGAAGGGCTCGCCACCGACGTCGAGCCGCTCCTTGGCCTGCGCCTCGGTCAGCACCGCCGGCGGCCCGATCCGCACGTACTGCCCCGGAGCCACCCGGTGCACCACGGCCTCGTCGCCCGACGCCGCGTCGACGAACAGGTAGAACTCGTGCCCGAGCAGCTCCATGTCGAACGCGGCCTCGTCGAGCGTCTGCCGCCCGAGCGCGAACGCCTTGTGCCGCACCACTTCTCGCTCGTCGACCGGCCGCGGGAAGAACTCGCCACGCGACGTCGGCTCGGCACCGTGACGCCACTCGTGCTCGTCGACGACACGCGTCCAGCGGTGGCGCGTGCGCGTGCGGTCCTGCAGCTGCACGAGCTGACGGCGCAGCCGGGCCTCCAGCAGGTCGACGGCCTCGTGCAGCCGGTCAGCCGCCACGTGCGCGCGCACCGGCATGCCGTCGACGTCGAGCGTGGCTTCCGCCATCGACGGATGCACCCGCGCCGGGTCGGCCGAGATCTCGAGCACCACCTGCACCGAGCGCACCGACTGGCGCGTGTAGCGGACGACGTCCGCGAGCTTCTGCGCGGCGTACTCCTCCTGGCGGTGCGGCACGTCGCCCCGGCTGGTCACCTGCACCTGCGGTCGGATGTCGCGACCCCGGGACGTGTCAACGGTCGTCATGCTCCACCTCCCCTTTCGAGGGCAGCTTCACGCTAGGCCGCGGGGCCGCAGCGGCCGCAGAGCACTTCGTCCTACCCGGCCCGACACGGTCGGCCCAGGACCTCCGTCCTGTCGAGCCCGGGACCTCCGGCGTCCAAGACGGGACCTGCGCCCCCTCCTGCAACCGTTGCGCTGCCCCGAAAGTCAGAGCACAAGGTTCGACGGTAGGCCAGCACAACTGGCCGAAGATGGAAGGCAACACCATGCGACGCAAGAGCTTCGACACTGTCATGAGCTGGGCTGGAGTCGCCCTTGCGGCGCTCCTCCTCGTGGCCGGGGGCCTGCTCACCTGGGCGCACACCTTCGTGAGCAACCAGGTGCACAGCCAGCTGTCCGCCCAGCAGATCTACTTCCCGAAGGCCGGGGACGAGGGCCTGAAGGACCCCAAGATCGGTCCGTTCATCAGCCAGTACGCCGGCCAGCAGCTCACCGACGGCGCCCAGGCCCGGGCGTACGCCGACCACTACATCGCGGTGCACATCGAGGAGATGGCCGGCGGCAAGACCTACGCGCAGCTCAGCAACGAGGCTCGGGCCAACCCGGACGACGCCAAGGCCCAGGGCCTGGTGGCCACCGTGTTCAAGGGTGAGACGCTGCGCGGCCTGCTGCTCAACGCCTACGCCTTCTGGATGATGGGCCAGATCGCCCTCTACGCCGCGATCGCCGCCTTCGTCGGTGGCGCCGGCTTCGCCGTCCTCGCCG
This sequence comes from Angustibacter sp., assembly GCA_051960055.1. Classification (GTDB taxonomy): domain Bacteria; phylum Actinomycetota; class Actinomycetes; order Actinomycetales; family Angustibacteraceae; genus Angustibacter. Next base: position 20,392 of record JBQCES010000065.1, read on the forward strand.
CCCTGGGCTTCGTCCACCGCGGCCGGGTCAGCTCTGGCGACGAGGTCTTCGCTCCCAAGAAGCGGGAGCCGGCCGGCGTCTGAGACGCCGTCAGGGCTCGAGGCCCCCGTCGCACCCGCGGCGGGGGCCTGGTCGTGCCCGGGACGAACGTCCCCCGGCGAGCGGGACGTTCAGCGCCGAAGACGGGACTTGCAGCCCTGCGGCGCAACGGATCCGCGCCCGACCATAGAAGTGCAAGAGGTTCGACGGTCAGGTCGGTACGCCCGACCACAGTGAGAGAGGCAAGACCATGCGACGCAAGAGCTTTGACACCGTGATGAGCTGGGCAGGAGTCGCCCTCGCGGCGGTGCTGCTCGTAGCGGGCGGTCTGCTCACCTGGGCCCACGTGTTCGTGAACGACCAGGTGCACAGCCAGCTGGCGGCTCAGAAGATCTTCTTCCCCAAGGCGGGCGACGAGGGTCTCAAGGACCCCAAGATCGGCCCGTACCTCACCCAGTACGCCGGCCAGCAGCTCACCGACGGCGCCCAGGCCCGCGCCTACGCCGACCACTACATCGCCGTGCACATCGAGGAGATGACCGGTGGCAAGACCTACGCGCAGCTGAGCACCATCGCCCGAGCCAACCCGGACGACGCGAAGGCCGCCGCCATGGTCGAGACCACCTTCAAGGGCGAGACCCTTCGTGGCCTGCTGCTCAACGCCTACGCCTTCTGGAAGATGGGGCAGATCGCGCTGATCGCAGCTATCGCAGCCTTCGTGGGAGCCGGTCTCTTCGCGGTGCTGGCGGTGCTCGGGTTCATCCACCGCGGACGGGTGGACTCGGACGAGGAGATCCTCGGACTCGGTTCGCGAGTCCCGGTCACCGTCGAACCGTAACCGGTTGACGCGGAACCGAGACAGGGCCCCCACCGCTCGAGCGGTGGGGGCCCGCCGTCGTCCCGGCACCGGTCAGGGCGCGCCGGCCTCGTGCCGCCCGATCCGGGCGCTGGGCGCGTTGAGGTTGAACCGCACCCCGATCATCCGGACGCCGAAGCAGAGCCCGGCCGCGAGCAGCGCCGCGACGACGCCGTACACGTGCAGTCGCACCGCCACCACGGTGACGGTGGCGCCGAGGAGCGCGGGGACGGCGTACAGGCCGCTGCTCAGCACCGAGGGCACGCGCCCGATGAGCACGTCGCGGATCGTGCCGCCGCCGACGCCCGTGACCGCGCCGAGGATCACCGCCTGCGCGGCGCCGAGCCCGAAGGTGAGCGCCTTGCTGGCACCGGTGACGCAGAAGAGGCTCAGCCCCGCGGCGTCGAGCACGATCATCGGGACGACGAGTCGCTCGAGCGGCCGGGTGAGGAAGAACGCGATGAGCGCTCCCGCCGCGGCCACCACGAGGTAGCGCCAGTCGACGAACGTCGCCGGAGGCAGCGCGTCGATGAGCACGTCGCGCACGATGCCGCCGCCGATCGCGGTGATGACGCCGAGCGCCAGGACGCCCACGATGTCGAGCCGAGCCTGGCGCACCGCGGTGAACGCGCCGTTCAGCGCGAACGCGAAGACGCCCGCGAGGTCGAGGGCGAGCAGCAGCGACACGCTCGTCATCGTGCCGCACCGACCACCTCACCCGCGCGGCGGCCGGCTCGACCTGCGGCGCGCCCCCGTGCGGCGTAGCGTCACGAACCCGTCCAAGGAGGCACGATGAGCGAGCAGCCGAACGACAGCACGAGCTCCGAGAGCAGCACCGACGACCTCGAGCAGAAGGCCAAGGAGCGCATGGAGCAGATGCCGGCGGAGACCGCGCTCGGCAACCGCGACCCGCAAGGTGGCGGCGAGGGCGACCCGAAGGACTTCGAGCCCGAAGGCAACTGAGGGCCGCTGCTGTCGTCCCCGCGGAGGCTCAGCGCCGTCCGCGGGGGCGCAGCCGCGACGTCGGCAGCGCGGGCGCGGCGAGCGCCGGCCCGTCGAACCCGTGCACCGCACCGAACTGCAGCCCGTCGCCGGTGAAGCCGGCGTCGAGCTCACGCATCCACCGCTCACGCGCCTCGACGATCTCCTCGTGCGTGCGGGCGACGAAGTTCCACCACATGAGGATCTCCTCGTCGAACGGCTCGCCGCCGAGCAGCAGGCAGCGCCCGCCGGACGCCGAGGCCACCCGCAGCCGCTCGCGCCCGGCGCCGAGGTAGAGCAGCCGTCCCGGGCTCAGCAGCTCGCCGTCGACCTCCACCTCACCGCTGGTCACCACGACCGCGTGCTCGAAGGCCGCCTGCAAGGGCACCTCACCGACGCCCCGGACGTCGAGGTCGGCGCCGACCAGGGGTGAGTGCACCTGCGCGGGGCTGGTCTCGCCCGCGAGCTCACCCACGAGCACCGTGCCGGTGGCTCCGCCGAAGCCGACGCGCGGCAGGTCGACGACGTGCTCGAAGCGGGGCTCGACGTGCCGGGCGTGCTCGGGCAGCGCCACCCACAGCTGGGCGCCGTGCAGCTGCGGCGGGCGCTCCTGCGGCGACTCCTCGGAGTGCGCGATGCCGCGGCCGGCGGTCATCAGGTTGAGCTCGCCGGGCTGCACCAGCTGGTGGGTCCCGAGGCTGTCGCGGTGCTCGATCGTCCCCTCGAGCAGCCAGCTGACCGTCTGCAGGCCGATGTGCGGGTGCGGGGGCACGCGCATGCCGGGCATGGTGATGACCGCATCGGGACCGTAGGTGTCGACGAAGCACCAGGCGCCGACCATCCGCCGGTCGCGGTGCGGCAGCGTGCGGTTGACCAGGTTGGTCTTGCTGATGGGCACGTCACGGCCCTCGACGAGCTCGTGCACCGGCCCGTCGGAGGTCTCGGACACGCAGACGGTCTCGAACTGCTGAGCCTCGCGGTTGCTCATGCCCTCACCCCCATCCTGAACGACGTGGTGCCGCCGGGCGGCGGTGGCCGGCAGCGGGGCAGCGGCGGGCGGCCCGGGCCCCACAGAACGACCAAGCC
>JBQCES010000066.1:0-5962 GCA_051960055.1 Angustibacter sp.
GCGAAGGTCGACCGCTCCGGTGAGTAGTAGCCGGTGCCCTCGAGACCTGGCGACTCCCCCTCGGGCACGGGCACCTTGTTCGACGCACCCACCGCGAACTGCGTCGCCGCCCGCGCCGCCTCGTCGAAGGCGTAACGGAGCGGGTTCGACATCACCGAGACCGTGCCCAGTCCCATGTGGGTGTCGGGAGCCCCCTTGACGCGGATGTCGCCGTCGACGATCTCGAGGTCGTCCGCGCTGACCTCCAGCGCGTCGGCGGCGATGCGCAGCGCCTTGGCCCGCACGATCCGCGAGGCGACGGCGATGGCCGAGCCGCTCATCACGGCAGCGCGTGAGGCGAAAGTGCCCACGGCGTATGGGAACCGGCGCGTGTCACCCGTGACGACCTCGACGTCCGACATCGGCACGCCCAGCTCGTCGGCGGCGATCTGCGCGAACGACGTGTAGTGCCCCTGGCCCTGCGTCGTGAGTCCCGTGGCGACCTTCACCTGACCCGATGTCTCGACGACGACGTGCGCGCCCTCGTACGGGCCGACGCCGGTGCCCTCGACGTAACAGGCCAGGCCGATGCCGACGGTGCGCCCCTCGGCGCGCGCGGCGTCGCGGTAGGCCGCGAAGTCGTCCCAGCCGACCAGCTCCTTGAGCTTGGCGAGGGACTGCGGGTAGTCGCCGGAGTCGTACACGAGCGGTCGGCCGTCCTGGAACACCAGGTGGTGGTCGTACGGCATCTCGTCGGGCTGGATGAAGTTGCGTTCGCGCACCACGGTGCGGTCGAGGCCGAGCGCTTCGGCGACGGCGTCCATGGTGCGCTCCATCGCGAAGACGGCCTGGGGCCGGCCGGCGCCACGGTAGGGCGTGACGATCACGGTGTTGGTGTAGAGCGACCAGAACTCGCAGCGGTAGACGCCCGGCTTGTACGGCCCGAGCAGCTGGGTCGAGGTGATGATCGGCACGATGATCCCGTACGGCGTGTACGCGCCGTTGTCGTGCCAGAACTTCACGTCGAGGGCGAGTAGGTGCCCGTCGTCGTCGAAGCCGACAGTGACGTGCTGCAGCTGGCCGCGCTCGTGTGCGCTGGAGACGAAGTGCTCGCGCCGGTCCTCGACCCACTTCACCTGGTCGCCGAGCCCCGCTGCCGCAAGGCGTTTCGCCGCCCACGGCACGAGCACCTCCTCGGGCCACGGGTGCACGATCTTGACGCCGAAGCCGCCGCCGACGTCCGGGGCGATGGCGTGCACCTGCGTCAGCGGGAGGTTGAGCTTGGCCGCCACGGCCGCCCGCACCGACGTCGACGCCTGGGTGGACGTGTGCACGCGCAGCGACTGCTCGGTCTCGTCCCAGCGAGCCAGGACTCCCTTGCCCTCCAACGGCATCGACGCGCTGCGCTCGATCTCGAGGTCGAGCTCGAGCGTGTGCGGCGCGGCCTGCAGCGCCCGTTCGACGGCGAGCGGGTCGGCGTCCGTGCACTGCACCAGGTGGGCGGCGACGTTGTCGGGTACGTCGTCGTGCACGGAGCGGTCGGCGCGGCGGGCGGTCTCCAACCCCACCACCGGCTCGAGGAACTCGTAGGTGACCTCGACGGCCTGGCAGGCGTCCTCGGCGACGTACCGGTCGACCGCCACCACCATGACCACGGCCTCACCGACGTGGTTCACCTCGTCCTTGGCGAGCGGGTACGGCGTCCGGGGTGCGTGCAGGGCCGGGTGCGGGATGAGCAGCGGCAGCGGCTCACTGACTCGAGTCCCCTCTGATGCATCGGCTTCGGCGAGGTCGTCGTAGGTGTAGATGGCGACGACGCCCTCGATGTCGAGCGCGCCGGTGACGTCGACGTCGATCACCCGTGCGTGGGCGTGCGGGCTGCGGACGAACGCCGCGGCCAGTGCGCCGCGCCCCAGGTCGTCGAGGTACCGCCCGCCACCCGTGAGCAGGCGAGGGTCCTCGACCCGCGCGACCTTCTCGCCGAAGAGCTTCGTGGTCACGAGCGCGCCTCCGCTTGCTCGCGGCGCAGCTCGGCGGCACGCAGCACCGCCTTCTTGATGTTCTGGTAGCCGGTGCAGCGACACAGGTTGCCCGACACTGCCTCCAGCGCGTCGTCCTCGCTGGGATCGGGGTTCTCGTCGAGGTACGCGGCGATCGTGGTGAGGAAGCCCGGGGTGCAGAAGCCGCACTGCAGGCCGTGACACTCGCGGAACGCCTGCTGCACCGGGTGCAACGTGCCGTCGTCGGCGGCCAGCCCCTCGACAGTCGTGATCTCGTGGCCGTCGACGGTCGCCGCCAGCAGCAGGCACGCCCGCACCGGACGCCCGTCGAGCAGCACGGTGCAGGCTCCGCACACGCCGTGCTCGCAGCCGACGTGGGTGCCGGTGAGGCCGAGGTCGTGACGCAGGGCGTCGCTGAGCAGGCGACGCGCGGGCACCGTCACCTCGCGCGGTACGCCGTTGACGTGCAGCCGCACCGTCACCTGCTGCTCGCTCACTGCGCTCCTCCGTTCGCGGCCTGCTGGAACGCCCGCACCGTGAGCACGCGCGCGAGGTGGGCGCGGTAGTCGGCGGTGGCGTGGATGTCTGGTTCGGGCTCGAGCCGGCTCACCGCGAGCTCGGCGGCAGCAGACCAGTCGGCGTCCGCAAGCCCCTGCCCGCGTACGGCGTCGGTGAGGTCGAGCACCGGCGGCGTCGGCCCCATCGAGACGTAGGCCGCGCGGGCTGACGTCACCTCGTCGTCGTCGATGTCGACCGTCACCGCCACACCGCACATCGCGTAGTCACCGTGGCGGCGGGCGACCTCGATGACGGCGCTGCGGCGTCCCGGCGGCGCTGCGGGCACCTGGGCGGCGACCGCCAGCTCGTCCGGACGTAGCGATGACTCCAGCGGCCCGACGAACAGCTCGGACGCCGGCACGGTCCGCTCGCCCGTCACCGACCGCGCGATCACGGCGCCGTCGAGCAGCGCCAGCACCGCCGGCATCTCACCGGCCGGGTCGGCGTGGCAGATGCTGCCGACCGTCGTCCCGCGGTTGCGGATCGTGGGGTGAGCGACGTTCCGTAGGGCCTGACGCAGCAGCGGTTGTGCCACGAAGGCCGCGTCGTCGCGCTCGAGGTCGCTGTGCCGCACCAGGGCACCGAAACGCACGCTCGACCTGTCGACGTGGACGTCGCCGAGTCCGGGCAGGGCGTTGACGTCGACCAGGTGCGCCGGGGACGCCAACCGCATCGAGAGCAGGGGCAGCAGGCTCTGCCCGCCCGCGAGCACCTTGGCCTCGGCGCCGAGCTCGGCCAGCAGTGACAGTGTCTGCGCGAGGTCGGCCGGCCGGTGGTACTCGAACGGCGCGGGCTTCATGCAATGATCCTGCCCTGTGGTCGGCGCTGCAGCGTCGTCAGGTTGTGCCTAACCACCCGCGTGTCGCTGCAGCGTGTCACCACCTCGCCGACGCGCCACGCGCCCGGTACCCCTCCGTTGTGGTGGAAGGGCACCGGGCGCGTCTCGGCGGGTGTCGGACCGGTCAGCGGTGCCGCCGCCCGTCGTCCGGGTCCTCGACGTACATGCCCGGCTCGTTGAGCACCAGCGACGGCCCCTCGTCGATGGCCTCACCGGTGTCGGCGGCCCGCTTGAGGTGCGCGGGCGCCAGCGCGTAGGCCAGGTGGTAGGCCAGCACGGCGACGATGGTGCCGAGAGCGATGCCCGACAGGGTGAACGAGTCGCTGAACTTCAGCGACGTGTCACCGATCGCGATGATGATGCCCGCGGCGACCGGCACGAGGTTGACCGGGTTGGCGAAGTCGACGCCGTTCTCCTTCCAGATCTTGGCGCCGAGCAGGCCGATCATGCCGTAGAGCACGACCGTGATGCCGCCGAGCACACCGCCCGGCGTCGCCGACACCAGGGCGCCGAACTTCGGCGAGAAGCCGAAGAGCAGCGCCACGATCGCCGCCACGAAGTAGGCGGCTGTGGAGTAGACCCGGGTGGCCGCCATGACACCGATGTTCTCGGCGTAGGTCGTGGTCGGGCTACCGCCCACGGAGGTCGCGATGACCGTGCCGACACCGTCGGCGGCGATCGCGCGTCCCATCATCGGGTCGAGGTCGGTCTTGGTCATCTCGGCGACGGCCTTGACGTGACCGGTGTTCTCCGCGATCAGCGCGATCACGGCCGGCAGCACGAGCAGGATGAACGCCCACTTGAAGTCGGGCAGGTGGTAGCCCACGAGCGCCTTGCCGTCGGGGCCGAGTGAACCGGTCTTGGGCGGGAAGCCGATCCAGTCGGCCGCCTTGACGCCGTCCCAGTTGACTCGCCAGTGGGTGGTGACCTTGCCCGCGCCCGCGTCGTACGCCGTGATCTTCCCGAAGCCCAGGTCGAACAGCCACGAGAGCACGTAGCCGAAGATCAGGCCGAGGAAAATGGCGATGCGGCCGAGGAAGCCCCGCAGCCCGACGCTCATCGCGATGACGGCAGTCATCACGATCAGCGCGATCCACTGGTCCTGCGGCCAGTACACGCGGGCGACGACCGGCGCCAGGTTGAAGCCGATGAGCATGACGACCGCGCCCGTCACCACCGGCGGCAGCACCCGGTAGATCACGCGCGAGCCGGCGAAGTGGATGATCACGCCGACGATCGCCAGCACCACGCCGGCGACCAGGATCGCCCCGGTGACCTGCTGCGACGTCCCGCCCTGGGCGCGGATCGCCGCGACACCACCGACGAACGACGCCGAGGTGCCCAGGTAGCTGGGAACCGCCCCCTTGACGATGAGCAGGAAGCAGATCGTCGCGATGCCGCTCATCATGATGGCGAGCTGGGCGTTGAGCCCCATGATGAGCGGGAAGACGAAGGTCGCACCGAACATCGCGACCACGTGCTGAGCACCGAGCCCTACCGTGCGCCCCCACGAGAGCCGTTCGTCGGGGGCGACGACCTCCCCAGGAGCCAGGCTCCTGCCGTCCCCGTGCAGCTTCCAACCGATCGCCATGGGCTGTGTCCTCTCGGGCTTCTTCTCGAGACTGACGTCGGCGCGTCCTGTGACGCGCGTCACGAGGTCAGCATGGCGCGAGGCTAGGCGCGGGCGTGGGAGGCGGCACCGGCACTGCCTGCCAGGCATTTCGGACGCCGTTGGCGACGTCCCCCAACCCCGCCCCACGCGTGCACCTTATGTACAAGGTGCACGGGAGGGGGCGGTGTCAGCCGAGGCCGCGCATCGGCATGATGCGCAGGGCGAGCGCGAGGTCGAGACGCAGGTCGGCGTCCTCGGTGAACGGGCCGAGGATGCGCTCGAGCTTGCCGATGCGGTACCGCAAGGTGTTGTAGTGGAAGTGCAGCCGGCGGGCGGTCTCGGCGACGTTGAGGTTGGTGTCGAGCAGCACCTCGAGCGTGCGGCGCAGGTCGCGCGACTGCGGCGTCGGCTCGGCCAGCTCGCCCAGCGTCTCGTGCAGGAACGCTCGCAGCTCGGCGCTGTCAGGCACCAGGCTGAGCAGCCGGTGCACGCCCAGGCGATCGAAGTGCGCCACGCCACCGGGCCCGTGCACCTGCCGCGACACCCGCACGCAGGTGCGCGCCTGCTCGTAGGCGGTGGTGACCGCACCGACCCCCGGGACGACGCGACTCACGCCGATGGTGAATCCGCGCGCCGAGCCGGCGTTCTTGTCGTGGTAGGCCGCCGCCAGGTCGCGTGCGGTCCGCTCCACCTGGACGGCCGACTGCGCGCCGACGATCGCGACCACCTCGGTGGCGAAACCGCACACCACGGCGCCGCCGTCCCGCGCGCGCAGCAGCGCCCGCCACGCGGCGGCCATGCGCTCGGTGACGACGTCGCCTGCCGGCCCCGAGCGCACGCCGGCGTCCGGCTGGGCCACCACGACCACGAGCGGGCGGTCGAGCTGCCACCCGAGCGCGGCGGCGTGCCGGACGACGACCTCCTGGTCGTCGATGCGGCCGAGCAGGACGTCGCGCAGGAAGTCCGCCTGGTAGC
>JBQCES010000067.1:0-23844 GCA_051960055.1 Angustibacter sp.
CACCTCCTCGAACAGCAGGTTGGCGGCAGTGTTGTCGCTCTCGGTCAAGGACGCGTCGACCAGCTCGCGGGTCGTCAGTCCACGAGCGACGGACCTCGTGGTGACGGGTGAGTGGGCGACGAGGTCGTCCCTGGTCCACCGCACTCGGCGCCCCAAGTCGGCTGCCGACAACCGATCGAGCAGCGCCGCGGCGGTGAGCACCTTGACGGTGGACGCCATGGCGAACCGCTCGTCACCGCGGTACGCGATGCTGCGGCCCGATCCGGTGTCGAGGGCGAACACACCGAGCCGGCCGTCCCGCCGTCGCTCGAGAGCCTCGAACTGCGCCTCGAACTGCGCCTCGAACTGCGCATCGACGGCGTCCCTGGACGACGGCGACGCGCTCACCGTGCCGGCCGGCTTCGACGCACTGCTCGCCGGGGCCGACGACTCGGGAGAGCAGCCGGCCAACGGCGCGAGGAGCAGCGCGGTGGCGACTGCAGTCAGGCGAGCCGGGGTTGAGGTCATGGGGACGAGCATCCCCACCCAGCGGGCCGCCGTCCAAACCGCCACGGACCGGCCCACGACCCCGAGCCGACATCGTGGCAACTGGTGTCACACCACTGACAGAACCTGCCACGTTGTGCGTCGGCGATCGCGCCCGCTCTATCGAGCGTTCTTCTCGCCGATGACCCACTCGCGGAACCGGTCGATCTGTGTCTGGTAGACCAGCGGCGGGTAGTCGCTCCAGGTCGGGTTGCCGGCGCAGAGAAGCTCGACCTCGATGTCGTTCTCGATGACCGTGATCGAGAACAGCTCGCGGTGGTCTCGGCGGGACCCCACCACGATTCCGTTCAGGACGTGGTCGCACGTCATCCCCTGAAGGCCGCCCGCCGCGGCTCCGGGCACGAGGAAGGAGGCCATCAGGAACTTCAGCCAGGGCACCATGTGGTTCGCCTTGTCACCTCCGTCGTAGCTGAGGCAGCACCCCGTGGGGCAGACGGCCCAGTTCGACCACCCTCGTGGAGCGTGGCTGACGAGTTCGCGGAGCCCCTCGTCGTGCTCGTCGGCGCGCGCAGACCCGTCGTGGGCTCCAAGAACAACGAGCGCGAGATCCGGTTGATGACGGCGCACTCGCGAACACCGAGCGGTGGTTCCACCCACGTCGTGGACGACGGTGAGCCGGTGCTCTGGGCCGCCCGCCAGTCCGACGACGCGCGTGGCGAGGACTGGAGCATCCACTGCGGCGCCGGCGGCCACGCAGCCGACGACATGCGTCTCGTCCACCTCGCTCATCTCGTGCGGGCAGCACCTGGTGTCCGTCGGATCAGCGACCTGGGGATGGACGAGGAGGCGTGGCGCGCCGACACCGACTCCGACTGGCAGAGGGCGCCACTCACGTGACGTGCGACGGCCGCGGAGCGTCAGGCGCCGACGGTGACGGCCAGCAGGAAGGTCCCGACGACCACCATGAGCGCCACGATCGCGTAGCTGAAGAGCAGCAGCGCCACGACACCGACCGCGCTCAGCGGTGAGCCGGCGGCCGGTGCACCCCCTGCGGGCACCGGTCCGCCGGCAGTCGACGAGCGTTGCGCCGGCAGCCGTGCTGTGGCCGCGCTCGGCGTCCCCAGTCGGGTCATCAGGTGAGAATAGGCAGGTTTGCGCGGTCAACAACTTATCTTCGGGGCCTGGTGGCCTCCTCGAAGAACCTCAGCGACGTCAGCTGACGACTCGGGTGCCCTCGCTCATCCACCAGTGCGCCGAGCCGCTCAGCCACCCGTCGGCGGAGCCCCCCGCCCACTCGCGCAGCACCGGGTGGTCCGTCATCCCCGCCGCGTACACGGCACGCTCGCGGCGCGGCCCGGCACCGGTCGCCAGCTCGGTGAGCCGGCTCGCCGGAACGTGGACGCCGGCGTGGGCCGCTGCCACCAGCGCATCGGCCTGCTTGTCCTCATCGTCGCTGTCGAGCCACGCCAGGGCGACCCGCTCACTCGCCGGCGCGCTGAGGCTCATCGCCAGGTTGAGCACGCCCTGGCGCGTGCCGCCGTCCGTCGTGGAGTCGGCGAGGCCGAGCAGAGCCTCGGCGATGAGCTCGTGACAGGGCAGCAGGCCGAGCGTCATCGCCGACGTGAACTGCCGGTCGGGGCGGAAGTCGAAGAGCGCCTCGAACAGCAGCCGCGCCAGCATGGGCTGCTCGGGCACGCCCAGCGCCTCGGTGATGGCCTCCGCGATGCGCGTGCACTCGCCGAGCTGGCGGTTGCGCCGTCCCGTCGTCCAGTCGCGGGGCCGGTCGAGCACCGCCACCGGCCTCACCAGCCGGTCACCGACCTGCACGCGCACCGACCGCGGCAGGTTCCGGAACAGCGACGACAGCGAGGCGTGGCGGCGCGCGTCGTCCGACACCCCGTTGTAGGCGGCGACGAACGGCTCGACCAGCGGCGTCCAGTCAACGGCCTTGAGCGCATGGGGTGTGCGGTAGTTCACGAGCGCCATGGCGGCGCCTCGGGCAACCGAGGGATCGGGGTGGCTCAGCCAGCCGGTCAGCAGGTCGAACGTTGCCGGTGTGTAGTGCTCGGACAGCACGATGACGCGGTCGATCACCGCCATCGCGTACGGCGTCGTCACCGCCTCGGCCACGGCGTCCTGCACCTGCTCGGCGTAGACGCTGGCGCGAAAGCGCGTGAGCGCCTCGTAGCGACCGAGGTACGCCGGGCCCACCGAGCGCGCCAGCTCGCTCTGCAGCCGGTGCACCAGGGGCAGCACGACGCTCACCGGCGTCAGCACACCCGGCACGGTCATGATCTCGGCCAGGTCGAGCCAGTCGCCGCCCGTCGCCTGCCCGTCGGACGCCACGCGCTCGTAGCGCTCGCTGAGGGTGGCGAGCTCGACGTGCCGCGGGCCGGCGGCGACGGCCTCCCCGAACGTGCGGCTCAGCATCGCGACCATGCCGCGCAACGATCCTGGCGCCATCGCGAGGGCCTGCTCGTAGCCACGGACGAGGTGGTTGGTCGGTGGCACCGAGGCCCGCTCGACACCGGAGATGGTCGGTTCGCTCACCCGCACACCGAGGTCGGCGAGGCGGGCCACCATCGCGCCGCCCGACGTGCCCGTCGTGAGCCGCGCCATGCGCAGGGTCCAGCCGATCCGGGCGCCCACGTCCACCCGGGCGGCGGTCAGGGTCGTGGTGTCGACGACGGCACCTGCGGGTCTGGCCACTGTCGTACCCTCCGGCGCCCGTGGACGTGGCAACGGCGGTCACCGGGCTGACCGCCGTTGCCACGTTCTACCACCGCCGCGGGGACGGCGGCCGGTGCGGGTTCTCAGCCGCGCCAGGTGTCGCTGAGCGTCACGGTGCCGGACGACGGCACCGTGGCGGTGCGGTTACCACCGCTCTCCCACGTCACCGTGCCGGAGCCGTCCTTCTTGACGTACTTGTACTCGAACGCCGTGCCCGCCGGCATCGAGACCGTGCCGGTCCACACCGGGTACGAGGCCGACGACAGCGGCACCGCCTTGGCCGGGTCCCATCCGCCGAGAGCGGCGGTGTTGCCGACGACGTAGACGTTCTGGCCCCACACCGTCGAGGCGTTGACGGCGAATGACGCGCTGGTGGCTGACGTCGTCGCCGTGCCCTTGGCGCCGATGTGCAGCGCGACGGCGTCCTGCGCGCCGACGGTGGCGGTGACGCGGCCGCTGCCGTCGACGGTGTAGGCCTGCCCGGCGCACGTGCTCCCCGACGGCCGGCCGTCGGTGACGTCGCAGTAGGTGCCGGCCGGAAGCGACGTCTGGAACGTCTGCGTGAAGGCCGAGCCGGTGTGGTTGATGGCGAGGTAGCCGGCCGAGCCGCGCCCGAAGGCGATCCGGTTACCGCCGTCGTCCCACCAGTTCGTGACGCCCGTGCCGCGCACGGCGTTGTGGAAGCCCACCATGCCGCTGATCTGCGCCCAGGCGTGCTGGCACTTCCAGCCGTCGGTGTAGCAGGCGTTGACCTGGCCGCCGTTCGGCGGCCCGGCGTCGTTGTTGCTGAACTCGTAGCCGGAGTGCACGGCCGGCGCGCCGTAGCTCCAGCCGAGCATGAACACGTTGGCCAACGTGTAGGTCGCGCCGTCCTTGTAGGTCAGCGTGGAGCCGTTGCGCTCGGTGTCGTGGTTGTCGACGAACACCGTGGCGTTCGCCGACGGCAGCATGCCCCACGACTGGCCGAAACCGCTGAGGTCCTTGAGGTTCCCGCTCGTGAACACCCGCTTGAGGTTGGTGCCGTACCGGAACTCGTGGACGTCGCCGGTGCCGGTGTACTCGTCGGGCTGGACCGGCTCGCCGCCGCCGTAGATGACCTCCTGCACCCAGTAGGCGTTCGGGTCGCTCGTGCGCGACTTGATGCCCTGCAGGTCGGTGGCCGCGATGTGCTTGGCGGCGTCGATGCGGAACCCGTCGACGCCGAGCGAGCGCAGGTCGTCGAGGTAGTGCGCGATGGTCGTCTGCACGTACGCGCTGCCGGTGTCGAGGTCGGCCAGGCCGACCAGCTCGCAGTTCTGCACCTGCCAGCGGTTGGTGTAGTCGCTGATCGACGTGCGGCAGGAGTGGAAGTCCTGGTCCTGGTAGTAGCCCGGGTAGGTGTACTTCGAGTACGTCGTCCCCGCCGTCCCGGTGCCGGACCCGGCGCTCATGTGGTTGATCACCGAGTCGGCGATCACCTTGACGCCGGCCGCGTGGCAGGTGCTCACCATGCTGGCGAACTGTGCGCGCGTGCCCTGGCGGTTGCCGATCTTGTACGACACCGGCTGGTACGACGTCCACCACTGGCTGCCCTGGATCGTCTCCTCGGGCGGCGACACCTGCACGTAGCCGTAGCCGGCCGGGCCGAGGGTGTCGGTGCAGGCCTTGGCGACTGAAGGCCAGTTCCACTGGAACAGCACCGCGGTGACGTCACGGCTCGAGGGCGGCGACGCCGCAGCGGGTGCGCCGGCCGTGACGCTCGCGGCGAGTGTCGAGACGACCGCGACCGCGAGTGCCAGCGCCGCCGCCCATCGCCGGCGGCGCGGGCGTCCGTGGCTGGCTGGGATCGGGGTGGTCGAGCTGCTGCTGGTCGAGCTGGGGTCCACATCGCCTCCAGGGCAGGTTCGGCGCCCGGCCCGCCTCGTGGCGGGTCGGGGAGGCACCGTCCCCCGAGCGGAGTGCGGTGCGCGATGTGGTCGCCGGCGACCGGTCTGCAAGAAGTTGCAGACACTGGGCGGAACTTTCGTCCTCGCGAAACTGGATGTCAAGGGTGCAACCGGACATATCCGCCACGGAGCGCCGCGGGCGCGCCGCCGTCAGGTGGCCTGCCGCCCGCGCCGGGCGAGGGCATCGATCGTGACGGCCAGCACGAGCACGACCGCCGTCACGGTGTACTTCGCCGGGGCGCTGTAGCCCTGCAGCCCCATACCGTTGTCGATCGCGGCGATCACCAGGCCGCCGAGGATCGCGTGCAGGGGCTTGCCGCGGCCGCCGAACAGGCTGGTGCCACCGATCACCGCGGCGGCGACCGCGTAGAGCACCAGCGTGCCGCCGTCATAGGACGTCGACACCGACCGCAGACGCGAGGCGTAGACGATGCCGCCGACGCCCGCGGTCAGCGAGGCGAGCCCGAAGGCCAGCGTGCGGATGCGGTAGAGGTTCACCCCCGCGCGTCGCGCCGCTTCGGCCCCTCCGCCGATCGCGTACACGTAGCGGCCGAAGCGAGTACGGCCGAGCAGGGCCGTGCACAGCGCCAGCACCCCGAGGACGACCAGCACCACCCACGGCAGGCCTTGGATCGGGATCAGCACGCCCCGGTCGATGTTGCAGATCCACACGACGACGCCTCCGGCCACCAGCGCGGCCGCCACCTTGAGCGAGCTCACGCTGCGCGGTGGCGCGACCAGGCCGCTGCGTCGCCGGCGCTCGTCGCGCAGCCAGGTCCACGCGCCGAAGGCCACCACGCCGAGCAGCATCACGACCCAGCTCTGGGTGGCGCTCAGCGCGCCGCTGGCGATGTTGTTGATCTGCGTGTTGTTGACCGGGACGACGCCTCCGCTACCCAGGATCATCAGCATCACGCCGAGCCAGCCGAGCTGCCCACCGAGCGTCACGACGAACGACGGCAGCCGCAGCCGGGTGATGATGGTCCCCTGGACGATCCCGATCGCGAAGCAGATGGCCAGGCCGGCCAGGATCGCCAGCCACCACGGCCAGCCCCGCGACTCCGCGACGAGCTCGGCCGTCACCACGCCGCCGATCCCACCGACGTACCCGATCGACAGGTCGATCTCCCCCAGCAGCAGCGCGAAGATCTGGCCCATCGCGAGCAGCATGAAGACCGACCCCTGGATCATGAGGTTCACGAGGTTCCCGGCGGTCAGGAAGTTGGGGTTGAGGCTCTCGAAGATCACTCCGATGAGCAGCAGGCCACCGAGCACCGGCAACGCGCCGCTCTCACCGGAGCGCATGCGCGTCCACACACCACGCCAGTAGTCAGCGAACGAGGTCGCGGTGATCGCGGGGTCGATGGCCGCAGCCGCGGCCTTGGCCGCTGGCGCGGGTGTCGGCTCGTTGCGGCGGCTCATGACCCCTCCCCCGCGACCCGGTCGGACGCACCGGTGGTCATGAGGTCGACGACGGCGCGTCGGTCGAGCTCGGCCACCGGCCGTACCCCGACCATGCGGCCGAGGTGCAGCACCGCGATCCGGTCCGCGACCTCGAAGACGTCGTTCATGTTGTGGGAGATGACGATCACGGCCACTCCCCGACCGGCCAGCCGGCGGATCAGGTCGAGCACCACCGCCGTCTGGGCCACGCCTAGGGCCGCGGTCGGCTCGTCCATGATCACCAGGCGCGAGTTCCAGAGCACCGCCTTGGCGATGGCCACCGACTGGCGCTGTCCTCCCGACAGCGACGCCACCGGCTGACGGATCGACTGCACGGTGGTGACGGCCAGCCCGCGCAGGGTCTCCTTGGCGGAGATCTCCATGCTCTCCTCGTCGAGCAGCCAGTGCCGCAGCCGCTCACGCCCCAGGAACATGTTCTGGACGATGTCGAGGTTCTCGCACAGAGCGAGGTCCTGGTACACCGTCTCGACACCGAGCTCGGCCGCGTCCTTCGGCCCGTGGAGCTCGACCTCCTGGCCACCCCACACGATGCGGCCGCGGTCGGGCCGGTGGATGCCCGCGATGCACTTGATGAGCACCGACTTGCCGGCACCGTTGTCACCGGCGAGCGCGGTCACGCTTCCGGCGGGGACGTCGAGCGACACGTCGGTCAGGGCCTGCACGGCCCCGAACGACTTGTCGAGGTGCTCCAGACGTAGCAGCGGGACCCCCTGCGCTGCAGGGGGTCTCGCCTCCCCCATCACCTGCGGGTCGGTCATGCGAGCCTCACCTGGTTCGGCTGGCGGAAGGGCGGCGGCCCGGGGTGCTGAGGCACCCCGGACCGGTGGGCGGCCCGGTCCAGGACGGACCGGCCGCTCGCGGTTACTTGATCCCAGCTGCCGTGCACGCCTTCTGTAGCGAGGCGACGCAGAGCTTGTTGACGTCCACCGCCTTGTCGGCGACCACGGTGCTGGCCATGTTGTCGGTCGTGACCCAGAGCGGCGTCAGCAGGCTCGAGGCGACGTCGGAGCCCGCCTGGGAGTCGGCGGTCTTGCCGTTGACCAGCGCCGAGGGCACCGGCTGGCTCGCGCGCAGGTAGAGCGCGACGGCGGCCGCGGCCTGGGCCTCCAGGTAGATCGGCTTGTACACGGTGCCGGCCTGGTAGCCCTTCAGGATGTTCTGCAGGCCGGACAGCGAGGCGTCCTGACCGGTGGTCGGGATCGTCTTCGGCGGGATCTTCTTGCTCTGCAGGTACGAGATCACCGCGTTGGCGTTGTCGTCGTTGGGCGTGATGACGGCGTTGATGTCCGGGTGCGCGGTGTACTGCTGGGCGAAGGTCGTCTGCGCGACGTCCGGCTTCCACGTGCCAGCGGGCTCGCCGACCTTGGTGTACTGGCCGTTCGAGAAGTACGGCTGGAGCACGCCCTTGTAGCCCTGAGCGAAGAGCTTGGCGTTGTTGTCGGTGGGGTCGCCGTTCATGATCAGCACGTGTGGCTTGGTGACCTTCCAGTCCTTGACCGCCGTGACCAGGCCCTGCCCGATCAGCTCGCCGACCTTGACGTTGTTGAAGCTCACGTACACGCGGTCCTTGGCGCCCCCCAGCACCAGGCGGTCGTAGTCGATGACCTTGACGCCCCGGGCTGTCGCCGCCGACTCGATCGCGGCGCCCGAGCCGGAGTCGAGCGCGTCGACGAGCAGCACCGACGCACCCGCCGTCATGGCGGCCTCGGCCTGGGTCTGCATGGTCGCTGCACTGCCCTGGGCGTTGTCGATCTTGTACTGCGACGCCGTGAGTCCGGCCGCCTCGAAGGCCTGCTTCAGGTACGGCGCGTCGAACGTCACGTACCGCGCCGAGGTGGTGGTGTCGGGCAGCAGCACGGCGACCATGCCCTTGCCCTGCTTGGCCAGCGGCTGCAGCTTCTGCATCGCCGAGAAGTCGGCCGTGAAGTCCGTGGCCGAGATCGCCGGAATCGACGGAACCGACGCGGACGTGCTGGACGACCCCGTGTTTCCGCCAGCGTTGTTGTTGCCCCCACAGGCAGCGGCGGTGGCGCTCAGTGCGACGATCGCCAAGGCTGTCGTGATGCGAGATGACTTCTGCATACGAGCACTCCCGATGATCCCGGCCCCCGAACGAGCCGGAGCGTCGCGCCGTGCGGCGCCACTCCCAGCCTCATGCGGGACGACGCCCGCTGGTCAGGGACCAACGACCCGCGCCGTCAGGACCCACGGCACGGCCATCTCGGACCTGCGGTGACCGAACGCCCGCATCGGACATCCCGGCCAACGGTGCGCCGGTCTACGGCGTCGCGCTCTCCGCTGCGGCCTCGATGTGCAGGGTCAGCTTCTTCAGCAACCGGTTGAGCGTCGTCAACTCGCGCGCGGACAGCACGTCGGCCAGCTGGTTCTCCGCCTCACCTCGCAGGTGCATCGCGCGACGCCAGACGTCGACGCCGGCCCGGGTGGCCTCGACGTCCACGCGCCGGCGGTCACCTGCGCTCGGCGTCCGCATCACCCAGCCCTTGCGCTCCATGGCATCCAGACGGCCCGTCATCCCTGCGTTGGACGTGTGCGTCGCCTCCGCGAGGTCACTGGGCGAGGCCTTGCCCGGGGTGTCACGGATCATCAACGCGTGCAACGTCGCGTACTCGAAGTCCTGCAGGCCGACCTGGGCGACCGCCTGCTTCGTCGTGTCGTCGAACCAGCGCACTACCCTCATCAGCCGGACGGCGGCAGCCTCGACGGCGTCGTCGAACGGCTCATCGAGCACCCAGTGGTCGCGCCAGCGCTCGACATGCAGGTCGGCGGCGTCGCGAGGCATGTCGGCGAGTGTACGACGAAACTTCGTTGACGAATATTTCGCTGGCTAACTAGCCTGCGGCCGTGACCGTCACCTCCTCGCGTCCGCTGCGCTTCGCGAACTACCGCTGGCTCCTGTCTGGCACCACCGTCAACACCTTGGGCAACAGCATCGCGCCGGTCGCCATCGCCTTTGCGGTGCTGGACGTCGGCGGGTCGGCCACCCAGCTGGGGCTGGTCGTCGCGGCTTACGCCCTGGCCGACATCGCCGCGGTGCTGGGCGGTGGCGTGCTCGGCGACCGGCTCCCCCGCCAGGTCATGATGCGCGGAACCAACGCGGCTGCGGGCGTCGTCCAGGCCGCCCTCGCGGTGACGCTGCTGACGGGCGTCGCCTCGGTGTGGCTCATCGCCGTGGCCGGCGCCGTGAACGGCGCGCTCGGCTCGCTCGGCGGCCCCAGCGCCCAGGCCATCACGCCACAGACGGTGCCGGGCGACGTCCTGAGGCAGGCGATCACGCTGCGACGCCTGGCGCAGAACGCCGCCAGCATCATCGGGTTCGGCGTCGCCGGCCTGGTCGTGGCCTGGGTCGGCTCGGGCGGAGCCTTGCTGGTCGACGCCGTGACCTTCCTCGTGGCGGCCGCGTGCTTCACGCGCATCTCGGTGCCGCCCGTCAGCGCGCCTGCCGAGCGGCGGCACCCGTTCACCGAGGCCGCCGAGGGTCTGCGCGAGGTGCTACGGCGCTCGTGGCTGTGGGCCGGCATCGCCATGGCGCTCGTCTACCACCTGTTCTACGGCGGTGCCCAGGGCGTGCTGGGACCGGTGGTGGTGGGCGAGGGCATCAGCCGCCCCGCGTGGGGGTACGCGCTGTCGGCGATGATGCTGGGCTTCGTCAGCGGCGGCCTGCTCAGCCTGGTGTGGAAACCACGCCGCATCCTCCTGGTGGGCGAGCTCTTCCTGATGCTCACCGTCTGCTTCCCGCTGGCCATGGCCTGGAGCACCTCGCTGTGGCTGGTCGTGGCCGGTGCGTTCCTCCACGGATTCGGGCTCGAGATCTTCAGCGTCGGCTGGGACCTGGCGATCCAGGAGAACGTGCCCGAGCACCTGCTGGCCCGCGTGTACTCGTTCGACCAGCTCGGCTCGTTCCTCGCGCGCCCGGTCGGCCTGGCCCTCACCGGCCCACTCGCCGCGGCTGTCGGTGCGCGTGAGTGGCTCGTGGTCGTCGCGATGGCGATGCTCGTGGCCGAGGTGGTGCCCTTCGCCGTGCCGGAGGTGCGACGGCTGGAACGGCGCCCGCTGCCCGACGACGTGCCGGTGACCTGACCTGGAGCCCGTCCGAACCGCCTGCGAGGATGCACGGTCATGACGGCCGGATCGTTCCCCGACCTCGCCTCGGTGCGCGCGGCGCTCGACGCGCTCGACAGCCGTGTGGTCGAGCTGCTCGTCGAGCGCCAGCACCTGGTGGCCCAGGCCGCGGCGTTCAAGCGCACCGACGCCGAGGTGCAGGCACCCCAGCGCGCAACAGCGGTGGTGCGCCGGGCCCGCCGGCTGGCCGAGCAGCACGGCGGGTCCGGCGACCTGGTCGAGCAGGTCTACACCGCGCTCGTCGCCGCGTTCGTCGCGCACGAGCGGGCCGCCCGGCGGGCCAGCACGACCTGAACCGCGGCCACCAGCCAGGCCACCAGGACGACGGCCCCACCGACGTACCCGAGCTCAGGTGCCGAGACGTGCCCGAGCGCGAGGCCGCCGAAGGCTCCAGCCGCCCCGATCCCCAAGAACACCGCCGCGCTGTTGAGGCCGATCGCCACCTGCGCGGTCTGCGGCGCGATAGCCACGAGCCGGTGCTGCTGCGGCACCGTCAAGCTCCAGGCCGAGAGCGCCCACACCGCCAGCACCGCAACGGTTCCCGCCACCGACCGCGTCGCGACCGGCACCGCCAGCAACGCTGCGGCGAACACGAGCAACCCAGCCAGCAGGACGGGGTCGGGTCCGAGCCGGTCGGTCAGCCGGCCGCCGAGCGTGTTGCCGACCACACCGAAGGCCCCGAACACCACCAGCAGCCAGGTGAGCCCCGTGCCCGTCACGCCGGTGTTCACCGCGACGACCTGCCCGACGTAGGTGTAGACCGTGAAGCCGCCGAGGAACAGCAGCACCGTCGTCACGATCACCGCCAGCACCCGCCGATCGGCGAGTACCGCCAGCCGGGCCGGCAGCGTCGCGATCGGGGGCCCCGGCAGGGCGGGCAGCCGCACGGCCAGCACCACCAGCGCCAACCCGGCGAGCGCCGCGACGAGGCCGAAGCTGCCCTGCCAGCCCACAGCGTTTCCCACGTAGGTGCCCACCGGCACCCCCAGCACGGTCGCGGCCGTCGTGCCGCCGAGCACGACGGCCAGTGCGCGCCCGCGCCGCTCGGGTGCCACCAGCGTGACGGCGGCCGCCGCGGCCACCGGCGTGTAGAGGGCTGCGCCCGCTGCGGCGAGCACGCGGGTACCGAGCAGGACGGCGAAGCCGGGCGCCAGCGCCGAGCCGACGTTCGCCACCGCGAAGAGCGCGAGCGCGCCCAGCAGCAGCGTCCGCCGGGCGACGCGCGCGGTGGCAGCGGCCAGCACCGGAGCCAGCACCCCGAAGGTCACGGCGAACACCGTCACCAGCTGCCCCGCCTCGACCAGCGACACGTGCAGGTCCGCCCCGAGGCGGCGCAGCACCCCGGCGACGACGAACGTGTCGGTGCCGATCGCGAACGATCCCAGGGCCAGGACGGCGACGAGGCGCAGCTGGCTGCGGTCGTCGTCTCGGCGGGCGCTCACGCCGCCACCTGCGCGTCGCTCGCCGTGCGGTCGCGGACGACGCGACCGTCGAGCAGCACCATCTCGATGTCGTCCGGACGCGAGAGCACCGTGATGTCCTGGGCCGGGTCGCCGTGGGTGACGACCAGGTCGGCCAGGCGGCCGGCCTCGACGATGCCGGCGGTGTCGCCCCGTCCCGCGAGGGCCGCGCCGTTGGCTGTGGCCCACGTGAGCACCGTCGCCGGGTCGATACCAGCCAGCTCGACGTACGCCGCCAGCTCGCGGGCGTAGGTGCCATGCGGCGTCCACGCGAAGCCGAAGTCGTCGCCCGCCACGATCTTGATGCCCAGCTCGACGGCCCGCGGCAGCATCCAGATCGTGTTGTCGATCTCCGCCTGGTAGTCGAGCTTCTCGAGGTACTCGGGGGTCTTGCCGTGCTCGGCGCCGTGCAGCAGGAGCTGCCGCGGCTGGTAGAGGCTCGGGACGACGTAGATGCCCTGCGCCGCAATGGCTTGCAGGGCCTCCTCGTCGGCGTAGGACGCGTGGTCGATGACGTCGACCTCGGCACGGATCGCGTTGCGGATGCCCTCGACGCCCCGCGAGTGAGCGCGCACCATCACCCCTCGCGGACGCGCCGTGCGCACGACCGCCTGCAGCTCCTCGAGCGTGTAGAGGATCTCGTCGGACTTGGCGTTCGGGTAGGTGTCGTCGCCGGACGAGAACGTCTTGATGATCTGCGCGCCCTGGTCGATCTCGATGGTGGTGCGCTCGACCATCTCGGCCACCGTGTCGACGATCGGCATGAGGTCGGCCGGGAACCGCTGTGCCACCTCGGGGTTGCGGCGCTCCGGCGGTGCCGAGACCATCAGGTCGCGACTGCAGGCGGTGATGCGCGGACCCTCGATCCACCCGTCGGCGATCGCCCGCTTCAGCACCATGTCGAGGCCCGAGACCGACCCCGCACCGACCAGACCGGTGTAGCCCAGCTGCACCATGGCGGCGGCGTTGCGCGCCGCTCGCAGCGTGAGCTCGGGCAGCGTGTACTTGAACATCGTGTCGCGCGCGGTGATGACGTCGATGTACGCGATGTGACTGTGGCCCAGCGTCATCCCCGGCATCACCGTGCGGCCGCTCAGGTGGCGCACGTCGAGGTCGGGGTCGTCGACGGGGGCGTCGGTGGCCGGCAGGACGGCCGAGATGGTCGTGCCCTCGACCAGCACGCTCTGGTGCGGCACGGACGCGCGGCCGCGGCCCTCCTGGACCGCGACGTCGTGGAGCAGGATGCGGGAGGTCATGGGGTCTCCTCGGGGTAGGTGTCGGGGGTGGGATGGACGCGAGGCCGGGGCTCGCTCGGTGCGCGGGCGAACACCAGCCAGACGATGTCGACGCCGGGACGGCAGCTCAGCCACACCAGGCCGGCGTCCCTGCGGCTGGGCTCGTTCGTCACGGCGACGTCGGCGGCACCGCAGCGCACCAGCTCGGCGGCGTGCCGCGTGGAGCGAGCCGCCACGCGCACCACCTCTCGGTGCGCCATCGGCGGTGGCACGAGACCTCCGTACAGGTGGTCGACCTCGGCCATGGCGGCCACGCGCACGGGCTCTGGTGCCACCGGCAGCCGCCGCGTGGCGAGCCCGTACGGCGGGGTGCTGCGCGCGAAGTGGAACAGCAGCCGCAGCTCGTCGTGCCAGTGGAACGCCGTCGCGCCGCGGTAGGCGCTGGGCACGAGCGCGAGGCAGGACGCGTCGGCCACCGCGCGCTCGAGGACGACGTCGAAGGTGTCGTGCAGCTCGAGCGGCAACGGCGGCGCGCCGTCAGCCTCGACGAGCCGCGTCTGAAGGTGTCGCGCGGCGTCGTGGCTGCTCGTTCCGGCCGGCCCGAGGGTGACCACGCGCACGCCGTCGATGCGCGCGCGGCTGCGCAGCTCGTCCCACCCTGCCGGCTCGCGCACAGCCTCGGCGGGGGTCTGCTCGACCATCCGCCGGCCCTCAGGTGTCGTAGCCGCGGCGGGTGGCCATCGCGGCTGCGACCTCTTCCTCGTGGTCGCGGGCCCGACGCCGGTCGAGGATCCGGGCCGCCTTCCAGCTCACGAAGGCTCCCGTGCTGGTGATCTGGTCGACCTCGTCGACGAACTCGACCGCGCAACGCACCCCCAGCCGGTCGGTGAAGCGACCGACGACGCCCGCAGCGACCTGCTCGTCGCGTGCTCCCGGCAGCATCTCCAGGCGCACCGTGACGACGTCGGTGTCGTCGACGCGGTCGATGACCACCTGGAAGCCGACGCAGCGCGTGACGCCGTCGAGCACGGCTTCCTCGAGCTCGCTCGCGAGCCGACGCGCTCCCCCGAGGTCGATGCGGTCGAGCACGCGGCCCACGACCTCCAGCCGGTCGCCGGGCAGCTCGCAGTCGCAGTCGCTCTCGGTCAGCCGGACGACGTCCCCGGTGCGGTACCGCACGAGCGGCTTGACGCCTGGCACGACCGTCGTGACGCACAGCTCGCCGGTGCCGCGCGCGCCGAGCGACTCACCGGTGTCGGGGTCGAGCACCTCGGCGACGTAGTTGGGCGCCGAGAGGTGCATGGCACCGTTGCGGCAGGCCGTGCCCATGACGAACGCCTCCTGCGAGCCGTAGAGGATGTTGTACGTCGTCGTGCCCCAGACGCTGTCGATGGTGTTGGCGAGGGCGGGCGTGCACATCTCGCCGGTGAGGAAGAACAGCTTGACCGCGAAGTCCTTCTCCAGGTCGTAGCCGTGGAACCGCGCCGCCTTGGCGAGGTTGAGGCACACGCCCGGGGTGCAGCAGATCACCTCCAGCCGCAGGTCCTTCATGAGCTGCAGCGCCTTGGCGAAGCCCACGACCGGCGAGTACGGCCAGATCTTGGCGTTGCACGAGCCGACGTTGCGGGCGACGTCGCCGAGGGTGTCGCCGAAGCTGTGCACCTCGGTCGGGCCCATGAGGCCGATGGCCGGCCGCTGGTCGCCGAAGTGGTGGTCGAAGATGCTCGCCCACGACGCCGTCACGTGCGCGTTGCTCGCGATGACCTCCTGGCCGTCGCGCGGGCAGGGCGTGGCCGCGCCCGTCGTGCCCGTGGTCTCGTAGAAGAACACGGCGTCGCGCACGTCTCCCGACAGGACGTCGAGCAGGTGGAGGCGCAGGTCCTGCTTGGTCGTGAAGGGCAGCCCGGCCAGGTCGTCGAGCGTGAGGGTCGCGGCCTCGACGCCGGCCAGGTGCTGGGCGTAGAACGGTGAGCGGGCCTGTACGTGGGCGACGACCCGGCGCAGCGCCGTCTCGTACCACTGCCGCCAGTCGGCGTCCGTGAGCTCGCGCGCGTAGTACCGCTCGGTGAAGGGCAGGAACTCGGCGAGGAACTCCCGGTGCCGCTCGTCGGTGGGCAGCCACATGTCCATCAGGCGTCGCTTTCGGGTCGGGGGTCGGTGGGTCAGAGCCGGAGCGCGGACCGCTCGGTGCCGGCCGGCTGGGGCAGGGACTCGCCGGTCACCGCGAGGTGGCGGCGCAGGAGCAGGATCATCTGGACCATCCGCGTGACCATGTGGGTCACCGCGGCCAGCCCCTCGACGTCCGTCATCGCCTCACCGGGCGCTCCCCCGTGGACGACGGCCGGGTAGCCGCTGCCGACGAGGATCATCCGGTTGAGCAGCACGTTGTGCACCAGCTGCGCGTGGACGTCGGTGTGCCCGTAGCGTCGCCCGGTGACGATGACGCCGCCGACCTTGTTGGTGAGCGGGCGCTCGAAGCGCAGGTAGCCGACCCCGGCGCGCTCGACGAAGCGCTGCATGATGCTCGACATGCCGTAACCGTGGACGGGGCAGGCGTAGATGACGCCGTCCGCCGCCCGCATCCGGCGCACCACGGCCGCGACGTCGTCGTCGACGACGCACGGGACGGCTCGTGTGTTGCAGTCGCCACAGGCGGCGCAGTCACCGATGGTGTGCCGGCGCAGGTCGACCACGTCGACTCCGGCACCCAGCTCGTGCGCCACGTGCGTGACGTGCGTGAGCACCTGCGCGGTGTTGCCACCGGCCCGCTCGGAGCCGTTGAGCGCCACGATCGTGGGACGCCACGGCTCCGTGGCGACCTGGCTCGTCGTCATGTGATTCCCCCCTGGCCGGTCGTGCGCTCAGTGCGCCTCGGGCGAGCCGACGGCACCGTGCAGGAACGAGCGGAAGATCTCCAGGCCCAGCTCGGTGGTGATGCTCTCGGGGTGGAACTGCACGGACTCCAACGGCAGCTCGCGGTGCCGCAGACCCATCACGTAGCCGTCGTCGCACGAGCGCGCGGTGACTTCGAGATCCGGCGGCACGGTGGCCTCCTCGACGACCAGCGAGTGGTAGCGCGTGGCCGAGAACCCTTGCGGCTGCTGGGCGAACGCGCCCTGGCCGTCGTGCTCGATGCGGCTCGTCTTGCCGTGCATGAGGTGCTGCGCCGGGCTGACGCGCGCGCCGTACGCGACGCCGAGCGCCTGGTGCCCGAGGCACACTCCGAAGATCGGCACGCGGGTGGCGAACGCGCGGACCAGCTCGACGTGACCGGAGTCGACCGGGTGGCCCGGCCCCGGGCCGAGCACCAGCAGGTCGGGGGCCTCGGCGCGCACCCGCTCGACCGTCGCGACGTCGGACCGGATCACGACGGGGTTCGCCCGCAGCGTGCGCAGGTACTGGTCGATGATGTGGACGAAGCTGTCGTAGGCGTCGACGACGACGGTCTTCACGTGAGCTCCTCGCCCGTCACGGCCCAGTAGGCAGCGCTCAGCTTCGACAGGGTCTCGCGCCACTCGCCGTCGGGCGTCGAGTCGGCCACGACGCCTGCGGACGCTCGGGTACGGTACGTCGTGCCGCACCGGAACAGCGTGCGCAGGCACAGGCCGAGGTTGACGTAGCCGCCGAAGCCGACCAGCCCGAAGGCACCGGCGTACAGCTCGCGGCGGCGGTCCTCGAGGTTCTCGATGATCTCCATCGCCCGGATCTTGGGTGCGCCCGTCATCGTGCCCGCGGGGAAGGTGGCCGCGACGACGTCCTGTGCGTCGACGCCCGGCACGATGCGAGCGGTCACGTTGGAGACGAGGTGGAACACGTGGGAGTAGTCCTCGACCACCATCAGCTCGTCGACGTCGAGACTGTCGACCTGTGCGACACGGCCGAGGTCGTTGCGGCAGAGGTCAACCAGCATCGTGTGCTCGGCGATCTCCTTGTCGTCGCCCCGCAGACGGTGGCGCGCCTCGTCGTCGCGCACCGCGTCGCCGGTGCGGCGCACCGTGCCGGCGATGGGGCGCATCGTCATCAGGTCGCCCTCGATCCGCAGGAACAGCTCGGGGCTCGCGGAGATCATCGTCAGGTCGCCGACGGGCACGATGGCCATGTAGGGCGATGGGTTGCGCTCGCGCAGCCTGCGGTAGACCGTGAGCTCGTCGACGCCGGTCTCGACGGTCAGCTCGTGCCCGAGCTGCACCTGGTAGATGTCGCCGATCGCGATGTGCCCCAAGGCGGTGGTGACGTCCGCGTGGAACCGGCCCGGCGTCGTGGAGTCGGTGACGGAGTCGGGTGAGGGCACGTCGGCCGGGCCGTCGTCCGTCTCCGCGGGTGCCGGCGATGCCAGCTCGCGCAGCACCGACGCGACGTCGAGGTCGGGCAGCCCGTCTCCCTCGACCGTGGTCAGGGTGACCTCGCCACCGGCCAGGTCGAACACCGCGACGCCCCGGTGCACCACCAGCGTGAGGTCGGTCGCGGCGTCCGGACGGGCCGCGATGAGCCGCGGCAACCGCTCCACGTGGTGCACCACGTCGTAGCCGTAGATCGCCAGGTAGCCGAAGCCGAAGGCGCGCGCGTCGAGGTCGAAGGCGCCGAACACGCGCTCGACGGCCCGGGGGACGTCGAAGAGCGAGCACGTGGCCGTCAGCCAGAGGTCGCCGGAGCGCTCGGCTGCCCCGGCCTCATGCAGGGCGGCGCGAACCCGTCGCACCAGGCTCTCGGCGCCGGAGACGTCGATCCGCTCGCCGTGCACCGCGACGTGCAGGACCGGGTCGAACCCCACCGCCGCCGAGCGCCGGTC
Organism: Angustibacter sp.; assembly: GCA_051960055.1. Taxonomy (GTDB): domain Bacteria; phylum Actinomycetota; class Actinomycetes; order Actinomycetales; family Angustibacteraceae; genus Angustibacter. The sequence goes on from JBQCES010000067.1 coordinate 18,230, forward strand.
GGCCGTGGGGCCGGCGAGCGACTCCAGCAGGAACACCGCGCGCTCACCCCAGGTCGAACGCAATGCGAGGTAGGCGGCGTACGGGTCGCCCGCAGCGGTTCGGTGGCGACGCAACGACAGCTCGAGCGCGGATCGGTCCCCTGGCACGGCAGTAGCATGTCACATGCGGCATGCCATCGAAGACCGGTCTGGGTCGTCAACGGCCGCGGCGGGTCGGCCGGCTCAGGGCAGCACCCGCAGCCCGGGCGGCGCACCGCGCTCCGCCAGGCGCAGCACCGCCTCGAGGTCGAGGTGCTCCTCGACCGCGTCGGCCAGAGCGTCGAGGCGCTGCTCGCGCGCCGCCGCGAAGCCCACGGCGCCAGGCGTGAACGGCCGGCCGACAGCGCCCGCCACCTGGGCGAGCCAGGCTCGCCGCAGCGCGTCACCCTCGAGGCTGCCGTGCCACATGGTGCCGTAGACGGCGCCCCGCCGAGCGCCACCGAGGAAGGGCTCGTCGCTACCGACGCGCACCCGCCCGTGGTGGATCTCGTAGCCGTCCGCCGCGACGCCGAACGCCTCGCCGCTCGGTAGCCGCAGCACCTTCTCGCGCTCGAACCGCGTGGTGACGTCGAGCAGCCCGAGCCCCTCGGCCCGCGCACCCGCCGGGCCCTCGACGCCGTCGGGGTCACTGACCTCGCGACCCAGCATCTGGAAGCCCCCGCAGATGCCCAGCACGGCGCCACCGCGCGCGGCGTGCGCCGTGACCGCGTCGGCTAGGCCCCGCGCGCGCAGCCAGGCCAGGTCGTCGAGCGTCGCGCGCGTGCCGGGCAGCACCACGACGTCGGCGGAGGCCAGCCCCCGGGCGTCGCGCACGAACTCGACGTCGACGTCGGGCTCGAGACACAGCGCGTCGACGTCGGTGAAGTTGCTGACGCGCGGCAGCACGACGACGGCCACGCGCAGCCGCGGGGTCGCCGTGGTGACGTCCGGCCGGGGCCGCGACTCCAGCGCCAGGGCGTCCTCGGAGTCCAGCCACAGGTCCGGCAGCCACGGCAGCACTCCGAGCACCGGCCGGCCGGTGAGCTGCTCGATGGAGTCCAGGCCCGGCCGCAGCAACGAGACGTCGCCGCGGAACTTGTTGACGACGAAGCCGCTCACCAGCGCCTGGTCGGCGGCGTCGAGCAGCGCCACGGTGCCGTAGAGGGCGGCGAAGACGCCGCCGCGATCGATGTCGCCCACCACGAGCGTCGGCATGCCGGCGTGGCGGGCCAGGCCCATGTTGACGTAGTCGTGGCGGCGCAGGTTGATCTCCGCCGGGCTGCCCGCGCCCTCGCACACGACGACGTCGTAGCGGCTGCGCAGGTCGTCGAAGGCCGCGAAGGCGGCGCGCGCCAGCTCGGCCCGCCCCGCCACGAAGTCGCGCGCGTCGAGCACCCCGTGCGGGCGGCCCATGAGCACCACGTGGCTGCGTTTGTCGCTGCCCGGCTTGAGCAGCACCGGGTTCATCGCGGCCTCGGGCTCGGCCCCCGCCGCGACGGCCTGCACCCACTGCGCGCGCCCGATCTCCGCGCCGTCGGCCGTCACCATCGAGTTGTTCGACATGTTCTGCGCCTTGAACGGCGCCACCCGGTGGCCACGCCGGCGCAGGGCCCGGCACAGCGCCGTCGTCACCACCGTCTTCCCGGCGTCCGAGGTGGTGCCGGCCACCAGCAGCGTCCCGGTCATCTCTAGGACCGGGACGTCCCGGGCCCCGGACGCACCGTCAGCGCCTGGTTCAGCGTGCCGAACGGGCCGGCGACGTCGTGGAGCACGCTCGTGGTGAGGCCGAGGCCGGTCGGGCCGAACGACACGCTGGTGTCGCAGCCGAGCCACTCTCCTTGCGGCACACGGAAGAGGTGCGCGGTGAGGTCGACGTTCGGGAACGCGACGTCGCGCGGGTCGACCCGCACGGTCATGCCGTTGGCGATGTCGAGCAGGCCGCACAGGCGGGCGAGGTCGCTCACGGCTTCGTCGGCGACGAGCGGGACGTCGGTGCGCACCCAGAACCTCGCGCGCCCCGGCTCGTCCTGGGCGCGCCGCACCTCGGCGCTCTGGATGAACCCGCCGGGCCACACCGCGCCGGCGTCCCACGCCGGCAGCTCGTGCGGTGCCGGGATGGCCGGCAGCGGCGTCCCGGCCAGCGCTGCGGTGTCGTGGGGCTGCAGCAGCCAGCCACGCATCACCACCACGGCCCGGCCGCCGTGCGAGAGCACCGCCTCGACCAGCTCGATCGTCCGTCCCGGCCGCGTCACCCGCACCTCGACTGCCACCTCGGCCACCGGCACGGTGCCGAGGATGTCGTGCGAGACGCGCACGAGCTGCAGCCCGTCGTCGCGACGCCGGTCGCGGTCGAGCTCGGCGCAGTGCACCAGCAGGCCGAGCGCCGGAGCGATGTGCTGCTCGCTCAGCTCCCACGCCCCGCCGACGTGCTCGGTGGCAAGGAACCGGTCGCCGTCCACGCGCTCGAAGTACGCCACGGGGTCACTTCATCACACGCCGTCAGGTCGTCAGACGACCGGCCTCGCCCAGCCGGCCGCGTCTGCGTCACCCTCTTCCGATCAGGCAGGGCCGTGGGCTACTGTCCGGCTGTCCGATTTGCACGGACACAAGTGTGGGGGTCACCCCCGCTCAGTACGCCCGGTCGGGGGCGGGCATCGATCCCACAAAGGGGAACCGATGCAGAAGTCGTTCACGAGGCGGCGCAAGACCGTCGCCGCCGTGGCTGGCGTGGCGCTCGCCACGACGGCCGTGGGGGCCTTCCAGGGCCGCCACGAGCTGCGCGAGAAGTGGCTGGAGCACCAGTGGCAGGGCCGCGGGTACAACGCGGCGGTCATGGAGAAGGCCCTGATGATCGCCGGCGGCAACCCCGCTGAGGCGCAGAAGGAGTCCAAGGAAGCGTTCACGATCGCCGACGAGTTCCAGCAGGCGCGCACGGCGCCGTCCGGCATCGTCGCGCCCGGGGCGTACGGCTCGGCCTTCAGCCAGCTGACGTCGATGCCGCACACCGCCGGCAACTGGCACGAGGTCACGAAGGTGCCCTACAACGCCGACGACGCGCGCTACCGCGACTGGTACTCCAACTCCAGCGGCGGCGCCGGTCACGTCACGGGCCGCATCACGGGTCTGGCCGCCGACAGCGCCAACCACGTGTACGCCGCCGGGGCCAACGGTGGCGTCTGGCGCTCGTCGCAGGGCGGTGGCAAGTGGACGCCGATCGCCGACGCGCTCCCCTCGCTGAGCGGTGGCGACCTGCAGCTCGCCACCGACGGATCTCTCTGGTACGCAACGGGTGAGGCCAACACCGGCGGCACGTCGTACGTCGGTGCGGGTGTCTTCCGGCTCACCAACCCCGCGACGGGAACGTTCTCGCCGAGCGACCGCGTGGGCGGCCAGGAGCTCGAGTCGACGACGATCGGCCGCGTGCGCGGCACGACGGGTGACACCGTCTTCGCCGCCACCAACCGGGGCATCTGGTACCACTCCGCCACCTCGAACGCTGGCGCCTGGACCTTCGCCTTCGCGCCGAACATGTCGTGGATGCCGCAGATCAAGGACGACGCGGGCAACGAGCTCGTGCCGGCCGGCTCCAACTGGAAGGGCGACACCGCGTCCGGCCCGAGCAACGCGGCGTACAAGAACATCGTCAACGACATCGCGATCGACCCGAAGAACCCCGACCACGTCATCGCGGCGATCGGCTGGCGCTCGGGCGACAGCTACAACGGGTTCTACGAGACGAACAACTTCAGGAAGGGCCCCGACAGCTGGCACAAGCTGTCGGTGACGCTGGGCGGTATCACCAACACGTCCGACATCGGGTACACGACGTTCGCCTTCAGCAAGACCGGCGACAAGCTGTACGCGATGGTGCAGCAGCCGAGCAAGATCAACGGCACCAGCTCGCTCGCCGGCATCTACGTCTCGCGCAACGGCTCGCCGAGCGGTCCGTGGAACCAGATCGCCAACCAGCAGCAGCTGCACAACAGCGGCTCGGCGCTCGACCGCAAGGGCTACGGCGTCGGCGTGCAGGCCTGGTACAACCAGTTCCTCACCGTCGACCCGGCAAACTCCGCCCACGTGTGGGCGGGTCTCGAGGAGGTCTTCGAGACCACCGACACCGGCTCGCACTGGAACGCCGTCTCTCCGTACTGGAACTTCTACTTCCCGTGCTGGGACCTCACCAAGCCCACGTGCCCGCTGGCCGGTCACCCCGACCAGCACTCCGTGACGGTCGGCATGAAGGGCAGCACGCCCACCGTGTTCTTCGGCAACGACGGCGGTGTCTACAGCCGCCCCGTCAACGGCCACGTCAACGCCAACGGCAACGCGACCGACCTGGTGTCGGAATCCACCGACGGCACGATGGACGCGCTGCAGTACTACTCGGTCTCGGTCGGCACGGACAAGGACCACGGCGGCGTCGTCGTCTCCGGTGGCCTGCAGGACAACGGCGTCTCGAACCTGTTCGCCGTCAAGCCCGACGGCACCAACGGTGACAGCGAGATGGGCTCCAACTTCGGCGGTGACGGCGGCGACGGTGCCGCCGACCCGGCGAACGGCTGCAACCAGCTGCAGGAGTACGTCGCCCTGGCGATCAAGATCACCAACAACTGCGCACTGAACCCCGGTGCGATAAGCGAGGACGAGGCCAAGAGCTGGAGCCTCGACCCGGGTGACCCGTCACCGCGGTTCATCGCACCGATCGCGATCGACTCGAAGAACTCGAACGGGTTCATCACCGGTGGTCGCTACGTCTACACCTCGACCAAGGGCTGGGGCATGCGCAGCGCCTCGCAGTGGGACAAGCCGTTCGACCTTGGCGAGAACCACTCGGCCACCGCGGTCGCCATGCACGACGGCGTCGGCTACGTCACCTGGTGCGGCCCCTGCAACAACGGCGGCTTCACCCGCGGCCTCGCCACCAACGCCAGTGGCAAGTGGGAGTCGGTTACCCTGCCGGAGAACGTCCCGAACCGGTACCTCGCCGGTGTGGGCATCGACCCGACGAACACCAAGCACGCCTACCTCGCGGTGAACGGCTTCTCCCGCCGCTTCACCGAGGGTCCGGGCGCGGGTGTCGGCCACGTCTACGAGACGCAGGACGGCGGCAAGACGTGGACCAACACGTCGGCCAACCTGCCGGACGTCCCGGCCAACTCGATCCGCCAGCTCGCTGACGGGTCGGTCGTGCTCGGCACCGACCTGGCGACCTTCTACCGCGCCAAGGGTGCGACGCAGTGGCAGGTGCTCGGAACCGGTCTGCCGACGACCACGGTGATGGACGTCGAGAGCGGCCCGGACGGCAACGTCTACGTCGCCACGCACGGTCGCGGGATCTGGAGCATCACTCCGCCGAAGTGACCGCAGCCTGAAACGCCGGTGGCCGTCCGCAGCAGCGGGCGGCCACTGGCGTCCGCGGCGGCTGCGGGGGTTTGCAGCAGTGCCGCAGCTAGCGGCCGAGCCCCGCCTCGCGAGCCCGCACGATGGCCTCCGAGCGGTCGGCCACGTGCAGCTTGGCCAGCACCGCAGACACGTTGTTGCGCACCGTCTTCGGCGACAGGTACAGCGCCGAGGCGATCTGCGCGTTCGAGCGCCCC
>JBQCES010000068.1:0-7851 GCA_051960055.1 Angustibacter sp.
AGCAGCCCGTCGGCGCCGAGCGGCCGCAGAGCGTGCTCGACCTCCTCCCGACCGCTCTCGGTACGCACCAGCAGGAGCATGGCGAAGTGGCCGCCGAGCAGGGTCATCGTGGAGTCCTCGAGGTTGCCCCCGAGGCGGGCGAGCGCAGCGGTGGTGTCGGCGACGATCCCCGGCCGGTCGTGGCCGAGCACGGTGACGGCGAACAGGCTCATACCCTCATGATCCCAAACCGGCCGGCGGGTCGGTGTGCCGTCTCACGCGCGCGAGGACGTCGTCGAGCATCGCCTCGGTGAGCTTGCCGGTGAACGTGTTCTGCTGGCTGACGTGGTAGCTGGCGAGCAGCGGGACGACGCGCCCGTCCGGCGTCACGAGCGGCACTTCGACGCCGTGCCCGAACCGCGGCTTGGGGCGCGGCACGGCCCAGCCGGCGCGGCGCGCGGCGGTCAGGAACGCCTCGAACCCGATGGAGCCGAGCGCCATGACGACGCGCAGCGTGGGCAGCGCGAGCTCCAGGTCGCGGTCGAGCCAGTGCGCGCAGGTGGCCCGCTCGTCGGGGGTGGGCTTGTTGGCGGGCGGCGCGCACCGCACGGCGGCGACGATGCGCGCGCCGTCGAGGTGCTGACCGTCGCCTGCGTGCCGCGACCACGGGACGCTCGCGTACCCGGCGCGGTGGAGTGCGGCGTAGATCCAGTCGCCGCTGCGGTCGCCGGTGAACATGCGGCCGGTGCGGTTGGTGCCGTTGGCTGCGGGAGCGAGCCCGACGACGAGCAGGCGCGGGTGCGGATCACCGAAGCCGGGGCCGGGGCGTCCCCAGTAGGGCTGGTCGGCGAACGACGCGCGGCGTCCGCTGCGGGCGACGTCCTCACGCCACTCGACCAGCCGCGGGCAGGCGCGGCACACCGACACCCGGGCGTCGAGCGTGGCGACGTCTCGGGACGACGCGGCCAGCCGGGCGACGTCCGCCGCGGTGTGGGCGCGAGGGGTGCGCGGGGCGGCCGGGTCGCCCGGCCAGCCGGTGCCCGGCGGCACGGGTGAGGTGAACTCCTGGCCGGTGACTGGGTGCGGGTGGGTGGTGCGGGGATCGGGGGCAGCGGGCACCCGATGATCCTGCCCGACGGTCAGCGTCCGGTCGCGCCGGCGTCCGGCGATGTGGGCGTGCTGGTCGGACTGGTGGTCGGACTGGTGGTCGGACTGGTGCTCGGACTGGTGGTCGGCGCCGGCGTCGCGCCGGCCCCCTGCGAAGGCGCGAGCGCCGGCACCGACGCCTGGGGAGCGGCCGGCAGCGTCGGGACGCCGGTGGGGGTGGGTGCGGGATCGACGCAGCCCTGAGTGCAGTCCGGCTCGCTCAACGGCTGGACCGCCAGAGGGAACGCGTTCGGGACCGGCCGGCCGAACACGTCGGTGCGCACCAGGTACCGCCCGATGGGTTGGCCCTCGCCATCGCTGACGAAGGACTCGCCGTGGTCGGGATCGACGCTCAGTGGGTTGCCGTCCTGGTCGAACAGCTGCACACCCGAGAGCGGGCGCCCCTGCGCGTCGTAGGCGAAGACGTTGCCCACGACCGAGCCGTCGTGCTCGAGCACGCCTGTGGGGGCGGGTGCGCCCAGGTACTCCCCTTCGCCGGGCAGGTCGGCGCCACCGAGCGACTGCGTTCCGACGAAGACCATGAGCACCACGGCGGCCACGACGTTGCCGACGACGGTCAGCGCGCGCACGGAGGCGTGGGGCCAGCGTCCGCGGCCCAGCTCGACGCTGACGACCACGGCGACGGCGGCGACGACCCAGGTCGACGTGTGGAAGCCCGGGCCCCGCAGCACCGACGCCACGAGCCACACCGCGAGCAGCGCGCGCACCACCCACCAGGCCGGCCGGACGGCGACGAGGAAGTCTCGTGTGCCCGGCCACCACGACTGAGCGGCCAGCACCCGGTGCATCGCGGTCAGGTCGGACCGGAAGCGGTCGAGCTGGCTTCGGCGTCCGGCGGTCGGCGGCCGGGGCGGCAGCTCGGCCGCGGCGCGCAGCTCGTCGGCGTAGGCGGACGGCGACCCGACGCGCTGCTCCAGGGCGACGTCCGACTCGGCGGCGAGGTCGCCCAGATCCGCGTCCAGGCCTCCAGTGAGCTCCTCCACGACGTCGGGCGCGAGATCGGACAGGTGCGCCCGGACCTGCCGGACGTAGGCGGTGACGTCCGGACGCGAGGTCACGGGCACGGCGTTCTGCGGACGGGTCACGAGGCCACCCCCACGGGCTTCAGCAGCTGGTGCATGGTGTCGGAGAAGGACTGCCACGTCGCGGCCTGCTCGCGCAGGATCCTGCGGCCGTGGTCGTTGATCCCGTAGTACTTGCGGTGCGGCCCCTCTTCGCTGGGCACGACGTACGACGTCAGCGCCCCGGCGGCGTAGAGGCGGCGCAGGGTGCCGTACACCGAGGCGTCGCCGACCTGGTCGAGTCCTGCGGCGCGCAGCCGCCGGACCACGTCGTAGCCGTAACCGTCCTCGTCGTGGACGACGGCGAGCACGGCCAGGTCGAGGACGCCCTTGAGCAGCTGGGTGGTGTCCACCGGCGGCCCCCTTCGTCGTCGCGGACGTCGTTGCGCCCGCTCCTGCGCGTCGAACGGTATTACGCTTCACGCGGTACCGTCAACGACACAGCACGTGACGCGCCGCGCGCGTCGCGTCAGCCTCGGTGAGGAGCCAGCTCGCGGTAGCGGTCGGACGCCAGGAACGCACCGAGGAGGTGCGTGGCGGACTCCGACAGGTCGAGCTCGCCGAGCGCGGCCGCGTAGACGAAGTCGATGTGGCGGACCTCGCCGAGCTCGATTTCGTCGTCGGTAAGCGTGGTAGAGGCGGTGCAGACCTCGTACATTCCGGTGACGCCGGTGCTCCAGGTGAGGGTGCTCGACGTCCAGTGCCGTAGCTCGTCACTCAGCACGATGCCGGTCTCCTCGGCCAGCTCGCGGTAGGCGCCCTGCTCCGCCGTCTCACCGGGCTCGACCGAGCCGCCGACGCAACCCCACTGCAGCGGTGCGGTCGGCGCGTGCTCATCGCGCTCCTGCAGCAGGACCCGGCCGTGCGCATCGACCAGCAGCACCACCGCGTAGTGCCCGTCGACCGACATCCGACGCTCCTCTCAGGCGATGCTGAAGGCGATGCCGTCGAGGATGTCGCGCTCGCTCACCAGGACGTCGGTGATGGCGGACTCGGCCTGCACGCGGTCGATCACCCGGCGCCACACCAGCGCACCGGCGCCGATGACGTCGACCCGGCCGGGGTGCATGAACGGCAACGCGGCGCGCTCGGAGCGGGTCATGGCCAGCAGGCGGTCGCACGCGGCGCGCACGTCGTCGACGGCCAGGCGCGCGCGGTGGATGCGCGCGGCGTCGTAGCCCCGCAGGTGCAGCGCCTCGGCCGCGACGGTGGTCACCGATCCCGCCAGGCCCACGAGCGTGCTAACACCCTGCAGCGCAACGGATTCGGCCACCCGGTCGAGGGCCGCGTCGATGTCCGCGCGCGCAGCGTCGACCTGGGCCGCCGTCGGCGGGTCGTCGTGCAGGTGCCGCTCCGTGAGACGCACGCAGCCGACGTCGACCGACAGCGCGGAGTCGACGCCCCGCTCACCGCGCACCACCTCGGTCGACCCGCCGCCGATGTCGACGACGACGAACGGCCCCGCCACGTCGTCGGCCAGCAGCTCGAAGGTCGCGCCGGCGAACGACAGCGCCGCCTCCTCGCTGCCCGCGATGACCTCCGGCTCGATGCCGAGCCGGTCGCGCACCCCGTCGACGAAGTCCTGGCGGTTCTCAGCGTCGCGCGAGGCGGACGTCGCTACGAACCGCATCCGCTCGACGCCGAGCTCGCGACAGCGCTCGGCGTACCGGTCGGCGACGGCGAAGGTGCGCTGCAACGCTTGCGGCGCAAGGCGTCCGGTCTGGTCGACGCCCTCACCGAGCCGCACGACCTCCATCGCCCGCTCGACGTCGGTGAGCGTGCCACGGCTGGGGTCGACGTCCGCCACGAGCAGGCGCAACGAGTTGGTGCCGCAGTCGAACGCCGCCACGCGGGTCATGAGTCGCCGTCCTCTGACGCCACGCAGCTGCCGGGCGCCCACCACTCGCCCAGCGCCTCGAGCGCCTCGTCGCCGAACGGGTTCACACCCGGACCGGTCGCCAGCGAGTGGCCGACAAGCACGTGCAGGCACTTCACGCGCGTCGGCATGCCACCTGCGCTGATCCCGGCGATCTCCGCCACCTCGCCCAGCCGCGCGCGCCGCCGCAGGTAGTCGTCATGGGCGGCGCGGTAGCGGTCGGCAAGCTCGGGGTCGTCCGCGAGGCGCTCGGTCATCCGCGCCATGAGGCCGGACGACTCGAGCGTGCTGATGGCGCCCGTGAGCCGGGGGCAGGTGACGTAGAAGGTGGTCGGGAAGGGGGTGCCGTCGTCCAGCCGCGGGAGCGTCTCGACGACGTCCGGCGCGCCACAGGGGCAGCGGTGCGCCACGCCCACCACGCCGCGCGGCGTGCGGCCGAGCTGCTGCTCGACGGCTGCGAGGTCGGCGGGGTCGACGGGGTCGATGTCGGCCGCACCCGCGGGGACGTCGGTCACCTGGCGCCGGCGGACGCCGAGCCCGCGATCTGGGCCGAGCGCCACATGTCGCCGAACCACGAGCGGTCGCTGCGCGCGGTGTCGGCCGCCGCGCGCACGGGCGACGTCGTCGCCGGGCCCGCAGCGGGTCGGGGGTCGATCACCGTGTAGGCCCGCTCACCCGGCATGACGAACTTCAGCCGGTCGCGGGCCTGCGCCTTCACGTACGCGGGGTCGTTCCAGGCGGCGCGGTCCTTCTCGAGCTGGGTCACCGCGGCCTGCTGCTCGCGGACGTGCTCGCGCAGGGCGCCGATCTGCTGCTGCTGCGCGAGGTACGACCGCAGCGCGGGGGCGAGCAGCACCGCGAGCACCGCGAGGACGCCGCCGAGCACGACGAACCGCAGCATGCGGCTCGGCCGCGCGGTGCCCGGCGTCCCCCGCTGTGGGCGGCCGGCGACCGCGGCAGTGGGACGCACTCCCGTACGGGCACCGCCCGCGCCGGGCCGCGTGCCCGCGCGCGAGCCTCCCCGGGCGCTGGTGCCCTTCGCACCGCTGCCCGACGGTCGCCGTCCCGCCCCCATCGGCTACTCAGCCCCCGAAGCGCGGGAAGGCCTGGCGCCCGGCGTAGCGGGCGGCGTCGTCGAGCTCCTCCTCGATGCGCAGCAGCTGGTTGTACTTGGCGACGCGCTCGCTGCGCGCAGGCGCGCCGGTCTTGATCTGGCCGCAGTTCGTCGCGACGGCGAGGTCGGCGATCGTGGTGTCCTCGGTCTCACCCGAGCGGTGGCTCATCATGCAGCGGAAACCGTTGCGGTGAGCCAGGTCGACGGCGTCGAGGGTCTCGGTGAGCGAGCCGATCTGGTTGACCTTCACCAACAGCGCGTTGGCCGCCCGCTCGTCGATTCCGCGTTGCAGGCGCGTGGGGTTGGTGACGAACAGGTCGTCACCGACGATCTGCACGCGCTGGCCGACCGTGCTCACGAGCTGCGACCAGCCGGCCCAGTCGTCCTCGGCGAGCGGGTCCTCGATCGAGACCAGCGGGTACTCGCCCAGCAGGGTCTCGAAGTAGCCGGCGACCCACTCGGCCGAGCGGTCGCCGCCCTCGAAGCGGTAGGCCCCATCGGCGTGGAACTCGGTGGCTGCGGCGTCGAGCGCGAAGGCGATGTCGGTGCCGAGGGAGAAGCCGGCCTTCTCGACGGCCACCGCGATGACGTCGAGCGCGTCCTTGGTCGAGGGCAGCGACGGCGCGAAGCCGCCCTCGTCACCGAGGCCGGTGGCCAGGCCCTGGCTCTTCAGCACGGCCTTGAGCGAGTGGTAGGTCTCGGCGCCCCAGCGCAGCGCCTCGCTGAAGGTCTCGGCGCCGATCGGCGCGATCATGAACTCCTGGACGTCGACACCGGAGTCGGCGTGCGCGCCACCGTTGAGGATGTTCATCATCGGCACCGGCAGCACGTGCGCGTTCGGGCCGCCGACGTAGCGGAACAGCGGCAGGCCGGCCGACTCGGCGGCGGCACGCGCGACGGCGAGCGAGACGCCGAGGATCGCGTTGGCGCCGATCTTGCCCTTGTTGTCGGTGCCGTCGAGGTCGAGCATCGCCTGGTCGACGAGCCGCTGCTCGGCGGCGTCGAAGCCCAGCAGGCGGGGGCCGATGTCGTCGAGCACCGCGAGCACGGCCTTCTGCACACCCTTGCCGCCGTAGCGGCCGGAGTCGCCGTCCCGGCGCTCGACGGCCTCGAACGCGCCGGTCGACGCGCCCGACGGCACGCCTGCGCGGGCGATCGTCCCGTCGTCCAGCGCGACCTCGACCTCGATGGTCGGGTTGCCCCGGGAGTCGAGGATCTCGCGTGCTCCGACTGCTTCGATGCTGGCCACGGGCGTGCTCCGGTAGTGGTCGACGACGGGTGCAGGTCGAGCCTAGCCTCCCCGCGTCCGGAGCCCGCGCCCCCACGCCGCGGCCGGGCTCGACCGCAGCGCCGTCAGGGGCGGGAGTAGACGGGAACGCCGTCGACGAGGGTGAGGTCGACCCGGACGTCGGCCAGCTCGTCGGGCGCCGCGGCCAGCGGGTCGCGGTCGAGCACCACGAGGTCGGCGAGCGCCCCCACACGCACCCGCCCGGCGTCGTCCTGGTGGTTCGCCCGCGCCGAACCGAGGGTGTACGCCGAGAGTGCGGTGCGGACGTCGATCGCCTGGTCGGGCAGCAGCGCGGGCCGGTCGCTGCCGGGCTCGCGCCGGGTCACGGCCACCTGGATCGCCTGGAACGGGTCGGGCGACGACACCGGCCAGTCGGAGCCCATCGCGAGCGGCGCGCCGGTGCGCACGAGGTCGCCGAACGGGTACTGCCAGGCCGACCGCTCCGGCCCGAGGATCGGGATGTTGAGGTCGTCCATCGCCGGCTCGTGGCACGCCCAGAGGGCCTGCAGGTTGGCGATGACCCCGAGGGCGCCGAAGCGGGGCACCTCGTGCGGGTGCACGATCTGCAGGTGCGCGACGTGGTGGCGCAGGTCGGCGGGCGCAGCGGCGTCGGCGAGCGCGGCCTCCAGCGCGTCAAGCGCCTCGCGCACCGCGCGGTCGCCGATGGCATGCAGGTGCAGCTGGAAGCCTTCTCGCGCAAGGCGAACCGCTACGTCCCCCAGCAGCTCGGGCTCGACGTACGACAGCCCGCGGACGCCGTCGCCGCAGCGGCAGCCGGTGACGGCGTCGACGTAGGGCTCGAGCAGCCCGGCGGTGCGGCTCTCGACCACGCCGTCCTGCATGATCTTGACGCTCGTGGCGCGGAACCGGCCGTCCGGCACCGCGTCGGCCACCCGCTGGCGACGGGCGACCAGGTCAGCGACGACAGCCGAGACGTCTTGTGCCGCAACGCCCCGCGGCCACCACAGCGCGCCGACCACCCGAGCGGTGAGCCGCCCGGACGTCGCGACCTGCAGGTAGGCGTCGGTGGGGTCGGGGTGCCCGGCGTAGTCACCGACGATGGCGTCCTGCCAACCGGTCACCCCGAGGGAGTGCAGGTACCGCTGGGCCTCGAGCAGCCCCGCCACCTGCTCGTCGAGGGTCTCGGGCGGCAGGTGCGGCGTGACGAGGTCCATCTCGTCCTCGTGCAGCGTGCCCGTGCTCGCGGCGCCGGCCATCCGCAGCGCCGCGCTGTTGACCCACGCACCGTGCACATCGCGGTTGAACAGGAACGCGGGACGGTCGCCGGTGACCGTGTCGAGGTCCTCGCGGCGCGGCCCGCCGTCGGGGAAATGGTCGAGAGCCCAGCCGCCTCCGGTGATCCACT